>NZ_JBEZGN010000028.1:0-134912 GCF_040650055.1 Spirillospora sp. NPDC048819
GGCGGGCCGCGGCCCGCCGGAACCCCCGTCGCGGTCCGGCGCCGCGCCGCCGGGGCGGGAGACCCCGGCGGCCGAGACGTCAGCGGAGGTCATACGGGCGTCACGTGCCCATCTGCTCTTGCGCGGCGGCCAGCTTCGCCCGGACCGTCTCCTCCGTGACCGGCTTGCCCGCGGCGGCGTCGGCGAACAGCTCCTTCATCGCGGTCCCGACGGCCGTCTCGAACTGGCTCTCCTGCGGCACCTGCGGCAGCGGCGCCGCGCTGGTGGCGAGGATCTCCTTGAACACCCGCAGGTCGGGGGTGTCGAACGCCGGGTCGTTCTGCGCTGCGGTCACCGCGGGCAGCGAGCCGTACGCCTTGTTGAGGATCTTCTGCTCCTCGTCGCTCGTCATGAACTTCACGAACTTCAGCGCGCCGTCGCGGTTGTCGGTGTTCTTGAAGACCGCGATGTTGATGCCGGCGACCATGGAGGTGATGTCCCGCCCGCCGGGCGGCGTCGGCGACGGCTTCGGGATCGGCACGACGCCCCACTCGCCGGGCTTCATGCCGAGGTTGGTGAGGCCGCTGGTCGTGGCCTGCCAGAGCAGCATCGCGGCCTTGCCGGTGGCGAAGTCGTTGATCGACTGGTTGGCGGAGTACTCGGCGTTGCCGGGTGCGGCGATCTTCTCCTTGGCGAGCAGGTCGATGTACGACTTGACGGCCTTCACGGCCTGCGGTGTGGCGAACTGGGGCTTGCCGTCGGGGGTGAAGAAGTCGGCCCCGTACATCTGGCCGATGTTGAACGCCTGATGGACGTTCTCGGGGATGCTGGCGCCCTCGATCGCGATGCCGTACTTGCCGTCCTTGGTGAGCTTGCGGCCCGCGCCGATGAGTTCCTGCCAGGTCTGGGGAGGCTCCAGGTCCGCGTCCGCGAACATCTGCTTGTTGTAGTAGAGCCCGTAGGCGAGGCTGTAGAGCGGCACGGCGGCCGGGGGCTTGCCCTTGGCGCCGGCGGAGGCGAGCGCGGCGGGCACGAACCGCTCGGCGCCGCCGACCTCGGCCATCGCCTGGTCGTCGAACGGCAGCAGGCCGCCGGTCGCCTGGAGCGAGGCCGACCAGGTGTTGCCGATGTTGAGCACGTCCGGGCCCTGGCCGGAGGTGGTGGCGGCGAGGATGCGGTTGAGCAGGTCGGTCCAGGGGACGACCTCCAGTTCGACCTTGATGCCGGTCTGCTTCTCGAACTTGGCCAGTTCGGGGCCGAGCACCTTCTTGTCGGCCTCGAGGTCGGTGCCCTGGTTGCTGGCCCAGTAGGTGAGGGTCGCCGGGTCGCCGTTCCCGCCGCCGGGGTCGGTCCCCCCGCCGCACGCCGCGACGGTGGTGAGGAGCAGCCCGGTGGCGAGCGCGGCGACGGCCCGGCTCGCGGTCCGGGCGGTGCCGCCCGTCCGGGCCCCGCCGTTCCGGGCCTTGCCGATCCGGGTGGCGGAGCGCCGCCGGGCGCGGGTTCGGGTGCCGCCGATGGGGACGGCGTCGGGGCTGGGCGCGCGTGAGAGGGGATGGCGCATCCGCTCGGCCTTCCGCTGCGGAGTGAGACGAGTCACTCGGAGAGTTAGATCACACCTTATTTCACGACGTGATCTAAGCAGTGACATAATGGTCGGGTCAAGACCTGAGAACCTGCGGGGGTGCGGCCGGGCGGGCCGCGGCGAAAGGGGGCCCGATGCCGGAGCGGCACCGGAGGAGGACCGTGCGCGATCTGCGCCGCACCAATCGGTCGGTACTGCTGAGGCGGCTCTACTTCGACGGGCCGCTCAGCCGCCAGGACCTGGCCCGCGCGACCGGCCTCAGCCCCGCCTCGGTGAGCAACGTCGTCACCGAGCTGATCGAGGCCGGGCTCGTCGTTGAGGCGGGCAGCGTCGAGTCCGACGGGGGCCGGCCGCGGGTGCTGCTGAAGACGGCGGCCGGTTACGGCCATCTCGTCGGCGTGGACGTCGGCGAGACCCGCGTGATGGTCGAGCTGTTCGACCTGGAGCTGACCCAGCTCGCCAAGGCCGACCTGCCGCTCGGCGACGGCGGCCATGACGAGCGCGCCGTCGTCCGGCACATCCTCGACGGGCTCCCGGCGGTGATCGAGGGCGCCTCGGTCGACCCCGCGTCCATCATCGGCGTCGGCGTCGGCGTGCCGGGCGTGATCGAGCACGGACCCGAGGCCGTCGTGCACTGCCAGACGATCGGGTGGGAGGGCGTCCCGCTGGAGCGGATGCTGCGCGAGGGCACCGGGCTGCCGCTGTTCATCGACAACGGCGCGACCTCGCTCGGCCAGGCCGAGATGTGGTTCGGCGCGGGGCGCGGGCACCGCAACGCCGTCGTCGCCCTCATCGGCTCCGGCGTCGGCGCCGCCGTGATGATCGACGGCTCGCCGTACCGGGGCGCGGCCGGCAGCGCCGGCGAATGGGGCCACACCACCGCGCGGGTCGGCGGCGCGCTCTGCCGGTGCGGGTCCCGCGGCTGCCTGGAAGCCTACGTCGGCGCCACCGCGCTGCTGGAGCGCTACCGGGCGGCGGGCGGGCCGGGCGGGGCCGACGAGGAGGACGCCCTCGCCGGGCTGCTCGCCGACCAGTCCCCCGCCGCGGCGGACCTGCGCGCCGACGTCGCCGAGTACCTCGGCGCGGGCATCGCCGACCTGGTCAACCTGTTCAGCCCCGAGCGGATCATCATCGGCGGCTGGGCGGGCCTGCTGATCGGCGGCCGGATGCTCGACCGGATCGTGGCGGCCACCGCCGCGTACGCGCTGCGGCAGCCGTTCGCGCAGACCCGGATCGAACTGTGCCGGCTCGGCCCGGAGGCCGTCGCGGTCGGCGCCGCCACGCTCCCCCTCGCCCACCTCCTCAACACCGGCGGCGACCCGGCGGGCGCCCGATGACCGGCGGCGCTCCCCGAGTGATAATGGTGCGGTGAGGCCGCCGCCTCACGATCACCCTCGGAGGAACGACGACTCATGGGCACCGCCGGCCGCTCCGTGCGCGAGTCCCTCCTGGACGCCGCCGCCGACCTTCTCGTGGAACGCGGCTACCGCGGCGTCCGCATGCAGGACGTCGCGGCCGCCGCCGGGGTGAGCCGGCAGACCGTCTACAACGAGTTCGGCGACAAGTGGGGCCTGGCCCAGGCGGTCGTGATCCGCGACAACGAGCGCTACCTCGACGGCATCGACGCGGTGCTGTCCGAGCACGACGACCTGTACTCGGCGGTGACGGCCGCGGTCATGTTCACGCTGGAGATGTCGGCGGACGACCAGCTGAAGAAGGCGGTGCTGACCGGCGCGGGCGGCGACGAGATGCTGCCGCTGCTCACCACGCAGGCCGAGCCGGTGCTGTTCACCGCCAGCGCCCGCATCGCCGAGCACGGGCTGCGCCACTGGCCGGACCTGGACCGCGAGGCCCTCACCGAGATCGCCGACGCGGCGGTGCGGCTGACGATGAGCCACATCATGCTGCCCTCCGGCCCGCCGGAGCGGTTCGCCCGCTTCGTGGCCCGCATGGTGACCCGCTACATGGCCGTCCCCCCGAAATCGGCCGGCACGAAATCGGCTGGCACGGGCACCGGCCCCCGCGCTACCGTCTGACCACCTCGCGGCTGCTGAACCCGAGGACGGAGCGGGCCGCTTCCCGCTCCCCCGCCGCCGTGCCCTCCGCACGGGCGGCTCCCCTACCCGCGCGCCGCCGAGCGCGCCTTCAGGCAGCCCCGAAGGACTCCGCGATGCCCGCACGTCAAGACCACCGGCTCGTCCGCACGGACGAGAACTGGCTCACCCTCCCCAACCCGCACTCCATCCCCGTCGAGATCTGCGCCGGCGGCGACGTCCCGCTGGAGCCCGCCGCCGTGGACGAGGCGCTCCGGTTCCTGGACACCGCCGCCACCCTGGAACGTCTCGCCGAGGCCACCCCCGGCTACGACGGGCCCGCGCCGCGGATCACCCGCGCGGCCCTCACCCCCGACTTCCACAAGGGCGCCGGGATCCCGATCGGCACGGTCCTGGAGACCGAGCACGCGCTGCTCCCGCAGGCGGTCGGCAACGACGTCAACTGCGGCATGCGGCTGGAGGTGACCACGCTGCGGGCCGATCGCATCCGGCCGAGGCTGGACGCGCTGGAACGGCGGCTGCGGCACCTGTTCTTCGAGGGCGGCCGCCGCATCGCGCTCACCCCCGCCCAGCGCGAAGGACTCCTGATGGACGGCCTGCCCGGCCTGCTGCTCACCGGCGAGACGCCCTGGCAGGGCATCTCCCCCGAGGACGCCGAAGACGGCCTGGACCGCGTCCACGCCTCCGGCCACCCCGCCGGGACGGCCGACGCGTTCGCCGGGTGGATCGGCAGCGCGGGCGGTTCCGGCCACCACGGGTCGAGCCACGACAGCGTCATCGGCGGGATCGGCGGCGGCAACCACTTCGCCGAACTGCAGTACGTGGCCGCCGTCCACGACCCGCCCGCCGCGCACGCCTGGGGGCTGACGCCCGGCACGGTCGTGACGATGGTGCACAGCGGGTCGCTGTCGCTCGGCCACCAGGCCAACGCGACCGCGCTGGACCGGCTCCGCGCGACCTGGCCGGCCGGTCTGCCCCGGCCCCGCAATGGGATCCTGCCGTTCCTGCTGGACGAGCGGTCCGAGCCGGACCGCCGCCGGTATCTCGACGCGTTCGGCAACGCCGCCAACTTCGCGGTCGGCAACCGGTTCTTCCTGTCGCTGACGATGCGGGCGGGGCTGGCCGCCGAGTGCGGGGACATGGCGTCGCGGCTCCTGTACGACGCGCCGCACAACCTGTTCTGGCGGGACGGCGACCGGGTCGTGCACCGCAAGGGCGCGACACCGGCGGGCGGGCACGCCGCGATGGCCGGCGGCCCCTACGCAATGTGGGGCGAGCCGGTCATCGTGCCCGGATCGATGGGCGCCGCGAGCTTCGTGCTGCGCGGGCACGGGGATCCGCGGACGCTCGCCAGCGCCTGCCACGGCGCCGGGCGCCGCGTCCCGCGCGGGGCGTCGGCGCGCGGCGACGACGCCGGGCTGGACGCGTTCCTGCGCGATTTCCGGGTCGTGACGCCGCTGGACCACCGGGACCCGGTGGTGGCGCGGCGGTCCGACGTCATGGCCGCCTGGCGGCGCGACCTCAAGCAGGAGGCGCCGTGGGCCTACAAGGACATCGGCCCGGTCGTGGCGGGCCTGAAGGGCGGCGGCGTGGCGACTCCGGTCGCGGAGCTGCGGCCGCTGCTGACCGTCAAGGGATAGCGGTCTGCAGGTGGACGACCTTGACGGCCGTCATCTCGTCCAGCAGTTCGGGGCCGTAGCCGAAGCCCCGCCCGCTGGCGAGGCGGGGTGTGGCGGCGCCGCCGGGGGCGCCGCCGAACACCGCGTTGATCTTCACGGTGCCGGTCTTCAGGGTGCGCCAGGCCGCCTGGGCGTGGGCGGTGTCGCGGGTGAGGACGGTCGCGGCGAGCCCGTAGCGGGAGCGCCGCGCCGCGTCCAGGCCCTCGTCGAACGAGGCGACGGTGCGGACCGGGGCGACGGGGCCGAAGGTCTCCGCCGCCATGACGTCCATGGCGTCGGTGCAGCCGGTGAGCACGGTCGCCGGGTAGAAATAGCCGGGGCCGTCCAGGATGTACCCGCCGGTGAGGGCGCGGGCGCCGTCCGCGACGGCCTTCTCGACCTGCTCGTGCACCCGGGCGCGGTGGCGCTCGTCGACCAGCGGGCCGAGTTCGGTGGACGGGTCCGCGCCCGCGCCGACCCGCATGGTGCGGGCGCGTTCGGCGAGCGCGTCCAGGAAGCGGGCGGCCACCGCCTCGTGCACGTAGACGCGCTCGACGGAGGTGCAGATCTGTCCGGCGTTGGCGAAGCAGCCGGTGGCGGCCTGCCCGGCGGCCCAGGACGGGTCGACGTCCGCGTCCACGACCAGGGGGTCGGCGCCGCCGTTCTCCAGCAGCGCCTTGGCCCCGGTCCAGGTGGTCAGCTCGGCGACGCGGCGGCCCGCGCGGGTGGAGCCGACGTGCGCGACGACGTCGACGCCGCGGTGGCCGGCGAGGATCTCGCCCGTTCCGCCATCGCCCGTGACCAGGTTCAGGACGCCGTCCGGCAGGCACCCGTCGAGCAGTTCGACGAGCATGGCGCCGGTGTGCGGGGTCCGCTCGGACGGCTTGTGCACGACGGTGTTGCCGGTGACGACGGCGGCGCCGATCAGCCCGCACGCGATGGCCACCGGGTCGTTCCACGGGGTGATCACCGCGACGGTCCCGCGGGGCTCGCGGATCATGAAGTCGGCGGCGTCCCACCCGCCCTGCAGGCTGCGCCCGCCGTGCAGGGGGCCCAGCTCGGCGTACTGGCGCAGGGTCGCGATCCCGGCCTCGACCCCGCCGAGCGCGTCGCCGGACGGCTTGCCCATCTCGGCGGTCACCAGCGCGGCCAGTTCGGCCCCCCGGTCTTCGACGGCCTGCGCGGCGGCGCGCAGGGCGGCGCCGCGCTCGGCGGGCGGGGCGGCCGCCCAGCCGGGCGCGGCGTCGCCGGCCGCCGCGACCGCCGTGTCGACGTCGCCGCCGGAGCAGACGGGCACCACCCCCAGCGGTTCGCCGTTCGCCGGGTCGGTCACCGTGAACATCCGGCCCCCGGCGCCCTGGCTCCACCGTCCGCCGGCCAGCATCCACATGTCGCGCGGCCGCATGGTCCTCCCCCTCGTTTCGGTTCCCGTCGGGTCGCCTACCCCGGGAGACGGCCTTCAATGACGGGGCCGTGTCAGTGACCACTTACTGGAATCGGCTACCGTGGGACCCGACAGCGAGCGAGGGAGACGCGGTGGACTTCGACCTGCCGGAGAGCGCGGCCGCGGTGCGCGAGGGCGTGCTGGCGATCGCCGGGAAGTACGACCAGGAGTACTGGAGCCGCTGCGACGCGGACAAGCGCTGGCCGGAGGAGGTCTGGCGGGAGCTGGTCGACGGCGGCTGGCACAGCCTGGCGATCCCGGAGGAGCACGGGGGTGCCGGGCAGGGCCTGCTGGAGCTGGCCGTCGCCCTGGAGGCGCTGGCCGAGGGCGGGGCGGGCGGCGCCGCGTCCTTCATGTACCTGCTCACGCCCGCGTTCGGCGGGCTGACCATCGCCCGGCACGGGACGCCCGAGCAGCGGCACGAGTTCCTGCCGAGGATCGCCTCCGGGGAGATCGAGACCTGCTTCGCCATCACCGAGCCGGACGCGGGCAGCAACTCCATCAACATCACCACCCGGGCCAGCCGCGACGGCGACTCCTTCACGGTCAGCGGCCAGAAGATCTGGATCTCCGGGGTCGAGCGCGCCGACTACCTGGTCCTGGTCACCCGGACGGTCCCGGCCGCCGAGGCCAGGCCGCGCACCTCGGGCTTCACCGTCCTGCTGGTGGACGTCAAGGAGGCCGTCACGGAGGGGACGCTGAGCTACCAGCCGATCCCCAAGCTCGGCACCAACACCGTCGCGTCCAGCATGGTCTTCCTGGACGGCGTCCGCGTGCCGGCGGAGCGGGTCCTCGGCGAGGTGGACCTAGGGTTCGCCGTCCTGTGGGACATCCTCAACCCCGAGCGGATCCTGGCCGCGGCCGGCGGCGTCGGGTCCGGTGGGCTGGTGCTCAAGCTCGCCTGCGAGTACGCCAGTGAACGGGCGCCCTTCGGCAAGCCGATCGGGTCGAACCAGGGCATCGCGTTCCCCCTCGCCAGGGTCAAGGCGCAGCTGGAGCTGGCGCGGCTCATGACCTACAAGGCCGCCTGGCTGTGGGACCGGGGCCGCCCCTGCGGTTCGGAGGCCAACATCGCCAAGCTCACCGCGGCGGACGCGGCCTGGCAGGCGGCCGACCGCGCCTTCCAGACCTACGGCGGCATGGCGTACTCGCTGGAGTACCCGATCGCCCGGATGTTCCGCGACGCCCGCATCGCCAAGAACATCCCGGTCGCCGAGGAACTCGTCCTCGCCCACATCGCCCAGCACGAGCTCGGCCTGCCCAAGTCGTACTGACATCCGGACAGGACCGGCGCCGGCGGTGCCGCTCAGCCGAAGCGGGGCGGGCGCTTCTCGCGGATCGCCGCGACGCCCTCCCGCACGTCCGGGCCGGTGAACCCGAAGAACTCCATCGCCAGGGACGCGTCGAACGTCGGGCCCGCCATCCGCAGCCAGTTGTTCAGCGCGTGCTTGGTGAACGACAGCGCCTCCGCCGGGCCGGCGGCGAGCCGCCCGGCGATCTCCAGGGCGCGCTCATGCACCTCCGCGTCGTCCACGCACAGCGAGACCAGGCCGATCCGCTCGGCCTCCTCGCCGGTCAGGACGTCGTTGAGCAGCAGGTAGTACTTGGCCTTCGCCAGCCCGCACAGCAGCGGCCACACGATGGCGGCGTGGTCGCCGGCCGCCACGCCCAGCCGCGTGTGCCCATCGATGATCTTGGCGGTGCGCCCGGCGACGGAGATGTCGGCCAGCAGCGCGACCGCGAGCCCGGCGCCGACCGCCGGGCCCTGCACGGCGCTGACCACCGGCTTCGAGCAGTTCAGCACGTTCATCACGATGTCGCGGGCCTCGCGCATGATGCGGCGGCGGGCGGCGTGGTCGGCCATCATCTCCTCGATCATCGCCAGGTCGCCGCCGGCGGAGAACGCCGTCCCCTCTCCGCGCACGACGACGGCGCGCACCTCGTCGTCGTCGTCGGCGTCCCGCCAGATCTCCGCCAGCTCCCGGTGCCCTGCCCGGTCGACCGCGTTGAGCTTGCCGGGCGTGCTGATCGTGACCCGCAGCACGCCGTCCGCCGCCCAGTCGATCTTCAGCCGCCCATAGCCGTCATACCGCCCGCTGCCCATGCCAGGTCCCCTCCCGCGTCCGCGCGCCGAATGCCGCGCGCAATCGTCGCACAGCGAAGTCCATCGCCCGGACACCGGCGTCGAAGATCTCCGGCAGCAGGAAGAACGCGTGCACCACCCCGTCGTAGCGGCGCAGCTCCACCGGCACCCCGGCGGCGGCGAGGCGGCGCGCGTACGCCTCGCCCTCGTCGCGCAGGATGTCGTACTCCGCGGTGATCACGGTGGCGGGGGCGGCGCCGGCGAGGTCGCGGGCGCGCAGCGGGGCGAGCCGGAAGTCCGACGGGTCGGCGCCGCCCCGGTACAGCCGCATGAACCGGGCGAGCGTCCCGGCGTCCAGCCCGTACCCGGACGCGTACCTCCGCCAGCTCGGGGTGTCCATCGCCGTGTCGGTCACCGGGTAGACGAGCAGCTGGTGGACGAGCGGAACCCCGTGGTCGCGGGCCAGCAGCGCGGCGGCCGCGGCGAGGTTGCCGCCGGCGCTGTCGCCGGCGACCGCGACGGCACCGGGCAGGACGCCGTAGCGTTCCGGTTCCCGCGCCACGGACGCGACGACGGCCCAGGAGTCGTCCACGGCCGCGGGGAACGGATGCTCCGGGGCCAGCCGGTACCCGACGTTCAGGACGACGCATCCGGTGGCCGCCGCGAGGTCGCGGCACGCGGCGTCGACATCCTCCACGCCGCCGAGGACCCAGCCTCCCCCGTGCAGGTAGACGATCGCGGGCAGCGGGCCGCGCCCGGGCGGCGCCGGGCGGTACAGGCGCACGGGGACCGAACCTCCCGGGCGGCGCACGGCGAGGTCGCGGACCTGCGGCAGCTCGCGCCGGACGGCCGGGAACGCCTCGCCGAGCCGGGCGCGCATCTCCTCGATCGTCGGCTCCGCCCGGACGCCCGTGCCCGGCGGAGGGGCCGTCCAGGCGGCGAGCGTCCTCAGGAAGTCGGCGGTCTGCGGGTGCAGGGGCATGCGGCGGCCTCCGGCAGGCGATATGCGGCAAAATCTACCGAATCGCCTTCCCCGGTACCGGCAGGTCAATCCCCGGCGGGTCCCGGGCACCGGCTGGTCAGCAGCCGGTCAGCGGCCGGCGGCCTCGGCGACCAGGGCCTCGAACAGGCGCCCGTCGTCCCCCTCCTCCGGGTGCCACTGGACGGCGAGCCCGAAGCGGTGGCCCTGCAGCTCGACGGCCTCGACCACCTGGTCCTCGGCCCAGGCCACCGCGGACAGGCCCTTGCCGAGCCGGCTCACCGCCTGGTGGTGGTAGGTGGGGACGTCGGCGGAGTCGCCCAGGATCTTGCCGACCAGGCTGGTGGCGCTGATCTGCACCGGATGGGAGCCGACGAGCCCGGTCTGCGGTGCGTGGCCCTGGTGGCCCACCGCCTCCGGCAGATGCTGGATCAGGGCGCCGCCGCGCGCCACGTTCAGCACCTGCATGCCCCGGCAGATCGCCAGGAACGGCAGGTCGGCGTCCACGACCGCGCGGGCGAGCGCCAGGTCGAACCGGTCGCGCTGCGGCTGGGGCGGGCCGGTCTCGGGATCCCGGACGGCACCGTACAGCTCGGGGTCGATGTCGCCGCCGCCCGCGAGGACGACGCCGTCCAGCCGGGCGATCAGCGCGTCCATGCCGCGCAGGGCCGCGGTCGGGGGCAGCATGACCGGGACGCCGCCGGCCCGCTCGACCGAGCGGACGTACGGAACCGGCAGGAGCGCGGCCTCGCGCACCCACACCCCCCAGCGGGCCGGCTCCTGGTAGGTGGTGATGCCGATGAGCGGCGGCGCGCCGTCACCGGCGGCGTTCGGGGCCGGCGCCCCGCGGATGGCCTTCGACATGCGTGATTCCCCTCTGCTGAGCATCGGCCACGGGACGGCTACCGATATGGGTGATTCGTCGCGTTCGGCTGCACCTCATGGTGCCTCACCCACCCCCCCCTCGGGCCGTCCCGTCCCCCGGCCTTTTACCTGCCAGTTTGCCGCACGGGGCCGATCTTCGCAGTCGGAAGTGGCGAGATCGGTCCGCCGGGGCCGGACCCCCGGGCGGGCGCGGCCGGGACGGTCCCCCGGAAAAATCGCCGAAGAATTCTTGAATCTTCCACTCGGGAGGGGATTTGTGTCCCATGACCGGCGCATGCCCTGAACGGCTGCCGCACCATGCAAATACTGATCAGTATGCGTGCCCTTTCTCCATGTCGGCCGCTCACGGAGAATTCATGTGCGACTACACAGCGGAACATTCGGGGGACGCATTCCGCGCCCCGCTTGAGGACCTGCGCATTTGAATGCGAGAATCTCACAAAGCCGGGCATCGGACGTGGCGCGACCGCCGCGGAAACCCCGGGTCCGTCCTCCAAAAGCCCAAAGGGGGCGAGCTGGAGAATGTCACCGGAACCCCGCATCGTCAAAGAGACCTTCGCCCGCCTCGAAGCGGACCCGGCGGGCGCGACGAGCTATTTCTACGGCCGCCTGTTCGCCCGGGAACCGCGGCTGCGCGCCCTGTTCCCGCCCGCGATGAGCATCCAGCACGACCGGTTCTTCCACGCGCTCACCCGCATCGTCTGGAGCCAGGACAACCCCGAGGAGCTCACCGGCCACCTCGGCCGGCTCGGCCGCGACCACCGCAAGTACGGCGTGCTGCGCGAGCACTATCCCGCCGTCGAGACCGCGCTGATCGCCACCCTGCGGCTCTTCGCCGCCGACGTGTGGACCGCCGAGGCCGAGCGGGCCTGGACCGGCGCCTACCGGTCCGCCGCCGCGACCATGATCGCCGCCGCCGGGCGGGACGCGTCCGACCACCCGCCGTGGTGGATCGCCGAGGTCACCGGCCACGACCGCCGCGACCACGACCTCGCCGTCCTCGAACTGCGGCCCGAACGGCCGCTGCCGTTCCTGCCGGGCCAGCACGTGAGCGTGCAGACCGCCCGCTGGCCCCGCGTCTGGCGGCCCTACTCGATCGCCAACGCGCCCCGCCCCGACGGGACGATCCGCCTGCACGTCCGCGCCCGCCCCGCCGGCTGGGTCAGCGGCGCGCTGGTACGGCACTGCGCCCCCGGCGACACCGTCCTGCTCGGCCCGGCCGCAGGGACCATGACGCTCGACCCGGGCCACGGCCGCGGGCTGCTCCTGATCGGCGGCGGCACCGGGCTCGCCCCGATGAAGGCGCTCGCCGAGCAGGCCGCCGCGTCCGGCCGCGACCGCGACGTCCACCTCCTCGTCGGGGCCCGCGCCGAGGGCGGCCTGTACGACCTGCCCGAACTGCGGCGGCTGGAGTCCGCCTGCGCCCGGCTGCGCGTGGTCCCGGTCCTGTCGCGGTCACGGGGCCGGCCCGGCGGACTGCACGGCCGGGTGCCCGACGTCCTGCCCGGCTACCTGGACGGCGTCCGCGGCTGGCGGGACCACGACGCCTACGTGGCCGGCCCCGCCCCGCTCGTCCGGCGGACCGTCACCGCGCTGCAGCGGCACGGGATGTCCCTCACCCGCATCCACCACGACCTGCTCACCGCCGAGGACTGAGCGGTCACCAGCCGGCGCGCTCCTTCAGGAAGGCCGTCGTCGCCTCGTCCGCCGGATAGAACGACTCGATCGCCAGCTCGGCCACCGTGATGTCGACCGGCGTCCCGAACGTCGCGATCGTGCTGAAGAACGACAGGTCGCGCCCCTCCAGCCGGATCCGCAGCGGGACGAAGACCTCGTTGCCCTCGGGCGGCGCGATCGCCTCCCCCACGTCCCCCGGGAAACTCCGCAGCTCCTGGTAGAGCTGGGCCAGCGACGCGTCCGCGGTCAGCGCCACATGCCGCCGCACCCGGTCGATCATGTGGGCGCGCCACTCCGCCAGGTTCAGGATGTTCCTGGCCATCCCGTCGGGATGCATGCTCAGCCGCAGCACGTTCAGCGGCGGCTCCAGCAGCTCCGGCGGCGCGCCCTCCATGAAGAACGCCGCCGCGGCGTTGGCGTCGATCAGGTTCCAGAACCGGTCGACGACCACCGCCGGGTACGGCTCGTGCCCGTTCAGCACCTGCCTCAGCGCCGCCCGGACCGAATCCATCCTCGGCTCCTCGATCGGCGTCTCGCCGAACACCGGCGCGTACCCCGCCGCCACCAGCAGCAGGTTCCGCTCGCGCAGCGGCACGTCCAGGTGCTCGGCCAGCCGCAGCACCATCTCCCGGCTCGGCGCCGACCGCCCCGTCTCGACGAAGCTCAGGTGCCGCGTCGACACGTCCGCCTCCGACGCCAGCTCCAGCTGGCTCAGCCTGCGCCGCTGCCTCCAGGCGCGGAGCTGCTCCCCGATCGGTCTCACGTCGCTCAACGCCGTCATCGTCGTCACCGCCCCGACGCTACCCGCGCCCGCATCATGGCCGCGATGACGTCCGGGGTAATGGACGCCGCCGCGGCCGATCGGCAGAGTGGGCCGCAACGACAAGAGGAGGCTCCATGACCGCCGGGCTCACCCCCGACCAGCTCACCGACGCCATGCCCTTCGCCCGCGCGCTCGGCGTGCAGCTCGACACCGCCGGGCCCGAGGAGGTCACCGGCCGGCTGGACTGGGCCCCGGACCGCTGCACCGCCGGCGGCGTCATGCACGGCGGCGCCCTCATGGCCCTGGCCGACACCCTCGGCGCGGCCTGCGCGTTCCTCAACCTGCCGCCGGGCACGTCCACCTCGACGCTGGAGTCCAAGACCAACTTCTTCCGCGGCGTGAAGGACGGCCACGTCCGGGGCGCCTCGCACCCGCTGCACACCGGCCGCACCTCGATCGTCGTCCAGACCGACCTGTTCGACGCCGCCGGCCGCCGCGTGGCCCAGGTCACCCAGACCCAGGCCGTCCTGCGCGCATAATCCGTTGCCCGCGGTCCGGCGCCGGCACCACGATGCCGTCACGGCGATCGGATGGGAGGACCATGGACAGCGAGGAGTGGCGGCCGTTCCTGAAGCAGTGGAGCGAGCAGTACATCGCCTGGCACGACCCCGGCCGAGAGCCGCCCCCCGGCCCGGATGCCGCCCGCGAGGGCTGGATGGGTTTCGCTCCGGCCGCGCCCGCCGCCATCGCCGCGCTGGAGGAACGGCTCGGCCTGGCGCTCCCGCCGTCCCTGCGCGGGTTCCTGTGGACCACCGACGGCGAATGGACCGCCTACGTGTTCCGCGTCGGCCACCCCGACGAGGGGTTCGAGTCGCTCGCCGACCTGATGGACGATCTCTACATCGACTTCCACGATTGCCGCAGTCCCGAGTACGGCTGATCACGGACCCCACGGGCTCGCGGACACCACAGGCCAGGCCCTTTACGTTGTAGATTTTTTGGCGAGGTGCTCGTCGAAGAAGGCGAAGATCCGGCTCCAGCCGTCCGCCGCGTTCGCCCGTCCCCGGCCCATCCCGAACACGATCTTCGCCACCGGGCCCAGCGGGCCCGGGAGCGAGGTCTCGGTCAGGAAGCCGTGCCCGGTCGCCGGGTACTCCTTCACGTCGTGCGTCACACCCGCGCCGGTGAGCGCACTCTCCAGCCTGCCCGCCGCCCCGCGCAGCGTCGGATCGGCGCCGCCGTAGTTCCCGACGATCGGGCACGCGCCCCGCAGCGCCTCCTCCGGCCGGCGCGGCAGCATGCCGTAGTTGACCGCGGCGGCCTCGAAGTCGTACTTCGCCGCCGCGACGAGCGCGAACCCGCCGCCCATGCAGAACCCGCACACGCCCACGTCGCCGGTGCAGTCGTCCCGTCCCGCGAGCCACGCCCGGGCCGCCTCGATGTGGTCGTAGGCGGGTCCGCGCCCGGACCGCATGTCCCGCATCGCCTTGGTGACGCACCTCACCCACGGCGCACCGTCGTAGAGGTCCGGCAGGACGGCGAGGTACCCGCCGGCGGCGAACCGGTCGGCCTGGGCGCGCATGTCGCCGGTGGCGCCCAGCGCCTCGAACACGATGACCACCCCGGGCCAGGGCCCCTCACCCTCGGGGACGGCGAGGTAACCCGGCAGCTCCCGCACACCCACGGGAATCGTGATGTCAGACATACCGTCCAACAATTCCCCACGGGCACGCCGCGCGCCTAGACCCAAACGCGCCCGGACCGGACGTCAGACCTTGCGCCACTCGGGGATCCAGGCGCCGTCCTCGACGACGTAGTCGCCGAACAGGTCCGGGGCCTCCTTGCGCATCACCTCGCCGATCTTGCCGAAGAGGAGGCGGATCTCCTCCTCGGCGCCGGGGGCGGTGCGGTTCTCCAGGGTGTGGCGCAGCGTGCGGACGTTGGCCGTCCAGACCAGGCCGGTGCCGACGCCCTCGGGGGCGAACCGGCGCATGAACGAGGTCTTGTGCTTCTTCTCCTTGAACGGCACGCCCTCGTCGTCCAGGCCGAAGTGCTCGGCCATCCAGCCCTGGAACTCCTCCATCTGCTCCAGCACGGCGGTGGCGCGCTTCATCAGCTCGGGGTCTTCGCGGGCCCACTCGGGGAACCAGAACGGGATGTCCTGAAGCCGGACGAAGCGCAGCGACTCCTGCGAGATGGCCACGCCCGGGCGATGGCGCACGAGTTCGTGGGTCAGCACGCGGCTCACGTTGTGCAGGACGAAGCTGAAGCTGACGTGCTCCAGCACCGAGCCGTGCAGGCTGCGAAGGATGTTCTGCAGGTACTGGCCCGAGTCCGTGCGGACCTTGACCACGTTGGGGTTGAGGCCCGGCTCCCACGAGCGGTAGCAGAGCCGGCCCGCGAACTCGGCGAGGTTCTGCGGATCGTTCAGCTCGTCGTCGAGGCCGCCCCGGTCGAGCCGCTCCAGCCAGCTCTCCCCGCCCACGTCCCGCAGGTACCGGGCGACCTCGTCGTAGTCCAGCTCGGGTCGCGCAACGAGGAACACCTCAGGCTCGACGCTCTTCACTCTCGTATCCCCCCAGGGTCGTTTCCGTCGTCCCTAGGAAACCACCACGGTGGGACAGCCGCGACCTGGGACGGGGAAGCCCGGCCGTGGAGATCATCGGGTCGGTACGGTTGGACGCGGAGGGACCATGACGTATCAGGGGATGCTCGAGCGGGCCAGGAAGTTCGAGCGGCAGGGCAGGCACGGGGAGGCCGCGGCCGCCTACGCGGGCGCCGCCGAGGCCATGGAGGCGCACGGCGACTGGACGTCCGCCGTGGCGGTGCGCGCCCGCGGCGCGCGGGCGCTCGCCGCCGCGGGCGGCACCGGGGAGGCGCATCGCATCCTGGACGAGCTCGACCGTGCCGCGGCCTCCATGCCGGCCGAGGTGCGCGCCGGGCTGGACGCGCAGGCGGCGCACGTCCTGGCGGCGGCGGGGCGGACCGGCGAGGCGGCCAGGCGCGCCTGGTCGGCGATGAGCGCGTTCTGGTCGCTGCACGATCGCAAGCGCGCCGACGGGGCCGGTGTCCACGCCGCGCGGCTCATCGTCAAGGACGCGGGTGCCCGCGAGGCGCTGCGGCCGCTGCGGGAACTGCTGGCGCAGATGCCGCCGGGCGGCGAGGGGTACCGGCAGGTGGCGAAACTGCTCGCCGAGGCCGAGCGGCGTCCCGACCGCGACCACGACGTCCTCGTCACCGATCCGGACAGTGCGGCGTGGGGACGGCTGGCCGCGGCGCTCGCCGTGGGCGCGCATCTGGCCGTCGGCAACGGCGTCGCCTGGAACGCCCTGAGCGGCCGGGACGGGAGTTCACGCGACGACAAGGTCCTGCTGGAGCGTGACTGGAACATCACCGGCCACGAGAGCTGGCGCGAGCAGATGGACGCGCTGCTCGACGCGCGCAACAGCGATCCCGCCGTCCAGATGGTCCTTGACCAGCGCGGCCGCGGTACCGGCCCGCGGGAGTGGCGCGCGGCCGTCGTCGCCTGGTGCCGCGAGCACGACGTCTCCGACGAGACCGTCGGCGAGGTCGCCGGGCTGCCGGACCTGATCGAGCGGTACGAGGTGCGGTTCCGGGCGGACGGTCTCCTCAAGCCGGACGGCGTGGTCGAGAGCGTGTACGGCTACGACTTCGGCCGGGCGGTGAACATGGCCCGCTGGGGGCTGAACGCCGGGTACTGCGACGCCGAAGAGGCCGAGAAGTGCGTCCTCACGGCCGGTGGACGCGCCCACCAGGTGTACTCGTCGTGGGGCGCGTTCTCCGCCGGCTACATCCTCGGGAGGATGCTGCGGTTCGACGAGGGCGAGTTCGGCGAGTGGTACGAGCGCTCCCTCACCGGTCACCGCGTCCTCGCCGAGGATCCCGGCAGCCCATGGCGGCGCATGGCCTGGGGGTAGGTCAGAGCAGGGCGTCGATGTCGGTGAGGATGGCCTGGCGGGCCTCCTCGTCCAGGGACGAGGCGATGACGGCGTTGCGGGCCAAGGACGCCAGGCCGGCGCGGTCCAGGCCGAAGACCTCGGCGGCGATGCGGTACTCGCCGGTGAGGGTGGTGTCGAACATCGGCGGGTCGTCGCTGTTGAGGGTGACGAAGAGTCCCTCCTCCAGCATCCTCGGCAGGGGGTGGTCGGCGAGGCGGGCGACCTGTCCGGTGCAGACGTTGGACGTGGGGCACACCTCCAGCGGCAGTTGCGTCTCGCGGAGGTGCGCGATGAGGCGCGGGTCGTCCATGCAGCTGATGCCGTGGCCGATGCGTTCGGCGCCGAGGCCCTCGATCGCCTCCCAGATGGTCTCCGGTCCGGTCATCTCCCCGGCGTGCGGGAGGCTGCGGAGCCCCGCGGCGCGGGCGGCGGCGAACGCGTCCCGGAAGGTGTCGCGGAACGGCGGGCGGACCTGCTCGATGCCGCCGATGCCGAACCCGACGAGCGCCTCCGGCGGGTGGGCGAGGGCGTGGCCGATGGTGCCGCGGGTCCCTTCGGCGCCGAACTCGCCGGGGATGTCGAAGATGTAGGCGACGCGGATGCCGTGCCGGTCCCGGGCCTCGCGGACGGCGTGGTCGAGGACCTCGGTGATGGCGGGCATCGGCATCCCGGCCCGCTGGTGGGTGTAGGGGGTGACGGTCAGCTCGACGTAGCGGACGTTCTGCGCGGCGAGGTCGCGGGCGGTGCCGAGGACGAGGGTCCCGACGTCCTCCGGGGTCCGGACGAGGCTGGAGACCGACTCGTACACCTCGGCGAAGTGCGGGAAGTCGCGGAACTCGTAGAAGGCGCGCAGTTCCCGCTCGTCCACCGGGACGGGTCCATCGGGGTGGCGGCGGGCGAGTTCGAGGACGGTGGGGACCGAGGCGGAGCCCACGAGGTGGACGTGGAGCTCGACCTTCGGCAGGGCGTCGATGAACGCCTCGACGGGTGTGGTTTCGGTCAGCACGCCGCGAAGCTAACAGGCACCGGACCGGCCACGACAGACAAACCACCCGAATCTGCCAGAAGATTGTCAGGAACGGCGGAGCGGTGCGCGGGGTGCGGCAGGATGGGACGCGTGCGGGCCGCCCGGTTGATCTCGATAGTGCTGCTCCTGCAGTCGCGGGAGACGATGACGGCGGGCGAGCTGGCGCGGGAGCTGGAGGTCTCCGAGCGCACCGTGTACCGGGACATGGAGGCACTGTCGGCGGCCGGGGTCCCGGTGTACGCCGACCAGGGCCGCGCCGGCGGATACCGGCTGGTCGGCGGGTACCGGACGCGGCTGACGGGCCTCACCCGCGAGGAGGCCGAGGCGCTGTTCCTGTCCGGGCTGCCGGGCCCGGCCGGCGACATGGGGCGCGGCGACGCGGTGGCGGCGGCCGAGCTGAAGGTCCTGGCGGCGCTGCCCGCGTCGCTGCGGGACGCGCCGTCGCGGGCGGGCCAGCGGTTCCACCTGGACGCGCCGGGCTGGTTCGGCGAGTCCGGGCCGCCGCCGCTCCTGCGGGACCTCGCGCGGGCCGTGTGGGAGGACGAGTGCGTCGAGCTGCGCTACCGCCGCGGGGACACCGAGGTCGCGCGGGCGGCCGAGCCGTACGGGCTCGTCCTGAAGAACGGCACCTGGTACCTGATCGCGCGGGTCGGGGGCAGGCCGCGCACCTACCGGGTGGACCGGGTCACGGAGGTCCGCCCGACCGGTGCCTCCTTCGAGCGCGACGAGGACTTCGATCTCGCCGGGCACT
The DNA here is from genome assembly GCF_040650055.1 of Spirillospora sp. NPDC048819. NCBI lineage: Bacteria > Bacillati > Actinomycetota > Actinomycetes > Streptosporangiales > Thermomonosporaceae > Spirillospora > Spirillospora sp. NPDC048819. The sequence continues at coordinate 18,842 of NZ_JBEZGN010000028.1, forward strand.
GGCGCGAGCAGGCGGAGGTGTTCGTGCGGTCGATGCTGCGCGAGGAGGTCACGGTCCGGCTGTCGCCCGCCGGGATGCGGCTCCTGCGGTACGCCGTCGAACCGCATGCCGCGCGGCGGGCGGCCGAGGACGCCGGGGAGCCCGACACGCGGGGCTGGGTGGTGACCACCCTTCCGGTCGAGTCGGAGGTCGTCGCGGCGTCGGAGCTGTTGCGGCTCGGGCCGGAGGCCGAGGTCCTGGCCCCGCCGCAGCTGCGGCGGCGGATGGCGGAGGCCGCCGCCCGCCTGGCCGGGCTCTACGCCTCCCGGTCCCCGGACTGAGCGCGTTCCGGCCCCGGCGGCCGGTCAGGGGCCGCGCTAGTCCTGCTTGCGCGCGATCGCCTCGGCCAGTTCCTGCTTGTTCATCTTGGAGCGGCCCTGGACGTCGAGGCCCGCGGCCCGGTCGTAGAGGTCCTTCTTGCTGCTTCCCTCGACGTCCACGCCGCCCGCGGTCCGCCCGCGGCCGCGGCGGGCCTCGGGGTCCTTCGCCCGCTGGTCGGACGGGCCCTTGCCGTCCTTGGGAACCCACTTGTCGCCGCGCTTCTCGAACTTGTGCTTGAGCGCCGAGTAGGCGGTGCGGTGCGCCCGCTGGCCCTCGCCGTAGGTCTCGACCGCGGAGTCGTGGGCCTTGGCGAACGTCTCCTGCGCCTCCTTCGGGGAGCGCTGCAGCGTCCCGGGAAGCTCCTCCTTCCGCGGCTTGCCGCTCTTGGTCGTCTTCGGCATGGCTCCTCCTTCCCTGTGCGAACGCCATAACCGGACAGACTCACCTCAAACCGGCACGATGGGCGAGGCCCCCGCCGATGCCGGGATCGGCCGGGGCCCCGCCGGTGACGGGCCTCTAGCGGTAGCCGGTGACGTCGGCGGGGCGCCCCGCCTGCTCGACCTCGACGATGTAGCGCCAGGCGTCGGGCCGGCTGCCGTCGGCGTCGGTGAAGCCGTAGATCCGGGCCAGCCCGCCGCTGGACAGCGACGCCCCGTTCCAGCGCGCCCGGTCCGGGTCGGCGGCGAGGGCGGCGACGGCGCGCCCCACGAACGCCGGCGACTCGGAGATCGCGAAGTGCGGGTTCGCCTCGGCGGCGTCGAGCCAGTTCTCCTCGGTGACGCCGAAGTGGTCGAGCATCGCCTCCGAGCGCAGCCATCCGGGCGTCAGCGACAGGGCGGTGGCCCCGTGCTCGGCGATCTCCTCGGACTGGGCGTGCGCCATCCGGATCACGGCCCATTTGGCGAGGTCGTAGAAGTAGCCGACGTCCTTGCGGTACGTCGCGTTGAACTCGGCGGTGCCGTCGGTCATCTCGATCACGAGCCCGCCGGGCTCGCGGATCAGCAGCGGCAGCGCGCGGTGGCTGGTGATGGCGTGGGTCTCGATGGCCAGCCGCAGCAGCCGCAGCCCGTCGTCGAGGGACTGCTCCCACAGCGGCTTGCCGAACTGGAAGAGGTGGTCGGCGCCCCAGATGTCGTTGACGAGGACGTCCAGCCTCCCCTGCTCCTCGCCGATGCGGTCCACGAGCGCGGTGACCTGCCCGGGGTCGAGATGGTCGACCGGGACGGCGATGCCCTCGCCGCCCGCGGCCGTCACCCGCTCCGCGGTCTCCTCGATGGTCTCGGGACGGTCCATCTCCGATCGTCGCGACCGGGTGGACCGTCCCGTGACGTACACGGTCGCGCCCGCGGCACCGAGTTCGGTGGCGATGCCGCGGCCCGCGCCGCGTGTCCCGCCCGCGACCAGGGCGATCTTTCCTTTCAGTGCACGGCTCATGGGACGATGCTGGCACCGAAACCTGACAGGTCGCGTCAGGGTTTCACGTCCCCGGCCGGACGGTTTTCGGTCAGGTGAAGATGCTCACCCCGCCGGGGCCGACGAGCAGCCCGACGACGATGAGGACGATGCCCCACAGCAGGTCGCGGCGGGCGACGATCACATAGATACCGGCGATCACCAGGATCACGGCGATGAGCCACAGAATTGTCATCATGGCCTCCGGGATCCCCGGTAGATTCCCGGCAAAACCGGCATCGCGATTTGGATGGCCGAATATGGCGTTATGGACGGAGGGGGAGGGATCCTCCCCCTCCGCCGGGATAACGGCGATCACCGCGTCGCGGAAGGGCGGCGCGGCGGCCGGTTCCCCAGTCTGCCGGGTGCGCACGGGCCGGCGACAGCGACCTCAGGACCATTTCGGTCCCGTGTCTCTCGTGCTTCGGGACTAGGACCGGCTCAGCTCTGCGAACGGTTCAACTCTGCGCACGGCTCAACCGGAGGACGTTGGCGACGATCCGGTGCCCGGCCCCGCCCGCCGCCGTGAGGATGGACTCCGGGTGGAACTGGACGGCCCAGCGCCGCCGCTCCGGATCCTCGATCGCCATCACGACGTCCCCGGTCAGGGCCGTCACCTGGTACCCCTTCACCCGGTCGGGCGTGGCGTGCAGCGAGTGGTAGCGGGCCGCGGTGAACTCGTCCGGGAGACCCTCGAACAGTTCTCCGCCCGTCACCTTCACCTGGCCGGGCTTGCCGTGGGACGGCTCGGGCAGCAGCGTCAGCTCGCCGCCCGCGTGCTCGACCATCGCCTGCAGGCCGAGGCAGACGCCGAAGACGGGGAGGTTCCGCTCGCCGAGCGCGTCCAGGAGGGCGCGGGTGGCGAAGTCGCCGGGGCGGCCGGGCCCGGGCGAGAGGACGACGAGGCCGGGCGCGTGCTCGTCCAGCATCCGCATCGGGAACCCGTGCCGGAGGGTGACCACATCGGCGCCCTGCTGGCGGAAATAGTCGGCGAGGGTGTTGACGAACGAGTCCTCGTGGTCGACGAGCAGCACCTTCAGGCCGTCGCCCGGCCGTGCGGCCCGCGGCGCCCCCTCCGCCTCGGCGGACCCGCCCTCCTCCTGCGCGGCGGTCAGCGCCCCGAGCAGCGCGCTCGCCTTGAGGTGCGTCTCGCGCTCCTCCTCGTCGGGGTCGGAGTCGTACAGCAGCGTCGCCCCGGCCCGGACGGTCGCGACGCCGTCGCGGATCTGGGCGGTCCGCAGCGTCAGCCCGGTGTTCATCGACCCGTCGAAGCCGACGCAGCCGACGGCGCCGCCGTACCAGCGGCGGGGCGACTCCTCGTGGTCCTCGATGAACTGCATCGCCCACGTCTTGGGCGCGCCGGTGACGGTGACCGCCCACATGTGGGTGAGGAACGCGTCGAGCGCGTCGAAGCCGGGGCGCAGCCGCCCCTCGATGTGGTCGACGGTGTGGATCAGCCGCGAGTAGACCTCGATCTGCCGGCGGCCGAGGACGCGCACGCTGCCCGGCACGCAGATGCGCGACTTGTCGTTGCGGTCCACGTCGGTGCACATGGTCAGCTCGGACTCGTCCTTGGCCGAGGAGAGGATCGTGCGGATCTGATCGGCGTCCTCCAGCGCGTCCGCGCCGCGCTTGATCGTCCCGGCGATCGGGCACGTCTCGACCCGGTCGCCGGAGACCCGGACGAACATCTCCGGGGACGCGCCGACCAGGTGCTCGCCGTCGCCGAGGTTGAACAGGAACTCGTACGGCGCGGGGTTGGTCTCGCGCAGGCGCTCGAAGAACGCGGCGGGCGCGTCGCAGCGCGCGTACATGGCGTGCCCCGGCGTCACCTCGAACAGGTCGCCGCGGACGAACTTCTCCTTGGCGTCCCGGACCATCTGGGCGTACACGCCGGGGACGGGCTGCGCCGGAAGCTCCGCCGCCCGCGGCGGGACGGGCGTCGGCTCGGTGACGCGCGGAAGCCCCGCGGTGCTCACGCCGCCGATCTCGAACTCGTACGACATCCGGTGCGAGGTCTCGCGCTTGCGGTCCACGACGACCATCTCGTCGGCCAGGTGCAGGACGAGGTCGCGCTGGTCCGCCAGCCGCTCGGCCCTCGTCCGCAGCGGCTCGAACTGCAGCGACAGGTCGTATCCGAACGCCCCGTACAGGCCGAGGTGGGGGTCGTCGCAGCGGAACAGGCCGACCACGGCGCGCAGGGCGGTGAAGACGGTCGGCTGCCGGCTGCGCTCCTCCTCGGTGAAGAACGCGCCGGACGGCGGGACGAAGACCTCGAACAGGCCGGGCTCGTCCGCCCGTACCTCGCCGGTGCCGCGGAGCACGGCGGCGACGGCGGGCAGGACGACCCGCCCGCGCTCGTTGAGGGCCCGCACGGCGGCCGTCCGGCCGCGGGCGACGATCTCCAGGCAGGGGTCGAGGTAGGCCATGTGCCAGCGGCTGTAGCGGCCCGGATACTCCATGCCGGAGCTGAGCACGCCGCCGCGCCGCTCCCCCACGGCGGCGACGAGGGCGTTCAGCACGTCGGACTTGCGCTCGGGGTCGACCGGGGTGGCGGTACGGGTCACCCGTACGCCTCCGGCCGTGACGAACTCGCTGGTCAGCGGCTGCTGTGAGACGGTCTCCACCGCGGTGGCCCCTCATTGTCCGGGCCCTGCACCCAGGCGGAGGGACGCGAAAACGACCGCCGGGTGAGGGCGGTCGCCTGGGTGTGAACGTGCACGAACCGGCGCCGCCTTAGCGGCGCCACCACCACTGGGAGGCTGCGATTCGCATGCCGCGAGGTTACCATGGGCCGGGAGCAAGGGTTCACTTACGCTGACCGGGAGCGGCCCCCATGACCAGGAAGAACACCGAGTTCGAACTGCGCGGGGTGAACCATCTCGCGCTCGTCTGCAGCGACATGAGGCAGACGGTGGACTTCTACGAGGGCGTGCTCGGCATGCCGCTGATCAAGACCATCGAGCTGCCGATGGGCTGGGGGCAGCACTTCTTCTTCGACTGCGGCGGCGGCAACGCCCTCGCCTTCTTCTGGTTCCCCGACGCGCCCGGGCCGGTCCCCGGCGTGTCCGCGCCGAAGAACCTGCCCGACCGGGGCGAGCTGCTGTCGGCGGTGGGGTCGATGAACCACATCGCCATCGACGTCCCGCCCGAGCGCATCGAGGAGTACCGGGACAAGCTCATCGCCAAGGGCGTCGACGTCGGCGTCCTGCTCAACCACGACGACAGCGAGTTCGGCGTCGCACCGGAGAACCACGAGGGCGTGTTCGTGCGCTCGATCTACTTCAAGGACCCCGACGGGCTCCTGGTGGAGTTCGCCGCGTGGACGAGGGAGCTGAACCTGCCCACCGACGTGCGGCACGAGCCGAGGACCGCCGCCGACCGGACGGTCTGACGCCGGCAGGACGGGGTCGGCCGGACGGCCTGGCAGCGTCCTCCGGGCGGCGCCGCACGTCAAGCTCCCCGGCGTGTCCGGAGCCGGACGGGCGGCGCCGCCTGCGGCTTCGCCGGTGGCCGGATCAGGCGCGGGATCGTGCCTAATTATTAGGTTACTTTCCTATTTATGCCGAACAGACACACGGCCGTGCTGTCGGCCGCCGCGCTCACCGCCGCGCTCGCGGCGGTCGTCACGCCCGGTGCGGCGTCGGCGGCCTGCCATCCCGACGCCCGCGACCTCCTGCTGACCTACCAGCCCGTCGACCACACCGTCGCCGACGCGCAGTACCACCTCGCGCGGCTGACCATCGGCAACCACGACCGCCGCTGCGCGCTGGGCGGCGGCGGGTGGGCCATGTACTTCAACGCCGTCCGCCGGCCCGCCGCCGTCCTCGACGGCGCGGCGGGCGACATCGCGCGCAAGCAGCTCGCCGACCAGGGCCTGGCGGTCGCCCGGGCGGACGCCGCGCAGAGCGGCGACTTCTACACGCTTCGACCGCTCGACGGCTTCAAGCCCATAGAACCGGGCGAGCGGCGCACGATCGACATCAACGTCGAGCTGTGGGCGATTCACAAGTCCGACGCTCCCGCCGGGTGGACGATCGCCTTCGGCGGCGGCAGTCCGCAGTGGGTGCCGGCCAAGACGCTCCTCGACCCGTCCGACCCCAAGCAGACGACCGCGTTCTCCGGGGACAACCGCCCGGTGGAGACGGCGGCGACCCGGTACGCCGAGAACACCTCGCCGAAGATGGACCTCACGCTGCGGCAGAGCATCGTCCCGCAGCCGCTGTCGGCGACCGCGACCGGCGGCACGGTCGGGATCGGCGGCGGGTCGCGCATCTCGGCCCCGCGCTCGCTGCGCGGGGAGGAGGGCTACCTGCGCTCGGCGCTCGGCGACGTCGCCCGCGGACGGGGAGCGCCGATCTCCCTGCGCGTGGACCCGGAGCTCGACGTCGACCACGACGGGAAGGCCGACGCCGAGGGATACACCCTCAGCGCGACCCGCCAGGGCGTCCGGATCGTCGGCGCCGACCGCGCCGGGGTGCTCTACGGCATCCAGACGCTGCGGCAGCTCGTCCCCACCGGCGGCCACGAGGCGGCGGCGCGGGGGCGCCACCCGTCCACGGTGGACGTCCCGCAAGCCGAGATCGCCGACGCGCCGCTGTTCGGGTACCGGGGCCTGCAGATCGACGCGGGCCGCCACTTCGTCACCGGGCGGACCATCAAGAAGTTCCTCGACCTGATGAGTTTCACCAAGCTCAACAGGCTCCACCTCGGGCTGACCAACGACGAGGGGTGGCGGCTGCAGATCCCGGGGCTGCCCGAGCTGACCGGCTACGGCTCCAAGCGGGAGTTCGACCTGAGGGAGACGGACGCGCTGCACCAGGGCATGGGGTCGGCGAACGACCTCGGCCGCGGCGACGGCATCTCCGGGAAGGCCAGCGACGAGACCGAGGCCAACCTCGGGCGCACGCCCGCCTACCAGGGCTTCGAGCAGGGCACCCTGAACTTCGTCGGCAAGGGCGGCGGCTTCTACGGCGTCCGGGAGTTCGAGGAGATCCTGCGGTACGCGGCCGAGCGGCACATCGAGGTGGTCCCCGAACTGAACTTCCCCGCGCACGCCCGCGCCGCCGTCCAGTCGATGGAGCACCGGTACGAGACGACGCACGACGACACGTACCGGCTGCTCGACCCCGCCGACACCAGCGAGCACGTCAGCGTCCAGTACTACGACGACAACCTCGTGAACCCATGCCTGGACAGCACCTACGCGTTCCTCGGCAAGGTCGTGTCCGAGGTGGCGAAGATGTACGACCGGGCGGGCGTCCCGCTCAACCGGATCAACCTCGGCGGCGACGAGCCGCCCGGCCCGCCGGAGGGCTGGTGGTCCGGATCGCCGGCGTGCCGGGACGACCCCGAGACCGCCGGCAAGTCCGGTGAGGAACTGAAGGAGATGTTCTTCACCCGATGGAACGCCATCGCGCACGAGGTCGCCGCCAAGACCGCCGGGTGGGAGGACATCACCGACCCGACGCGCCCGTTCCGCCTTGAGGGCTTCACCCCGCTGCCCTGGCAGAACGTGTGGGGCTGGGGGCGCGAGGACTGGGCGTACCGGTTCGCCAACGAGGGCACGCCGGTCATCCTCGCCCACGCGACCAACCTGTACATGGACCTCGCCTACAACAAGGACCCGGACGAACCCGGCTACTACTGGGCCGCCTACGTGGACGAGAAGAGCACGTTCACCTACCAGCCGTTCAACGTGTACGCCAACGCGACCGAGGACCGCTGGGGCAACCCCGTCGCGCCGAACCCGTCCTGGACGAAGCTCACCGCCGAGGGCAGGAAGAACATCCTCGGCCTGGAGGCCCAGCTGTGGGGCGAGAACGGCAAGACGCCCGAGATCCGCGAGTACCAGGCGTTCCCCAAGCTCCTCGGCGCCGCCGAGCGGGCCTGGAACCGCGACACCCCGGCGCCCGGCGAGATGGACGCGGCATGGAACGTCTTCGCCAACACGCTCGGCCAGAAGACGTTCCCGCTCCTGTCGTTCTACGAGCCGGTGGGCCTGCGCGGGCAGGGCGTGAACTACCGCGTCCCGCCGCCCGGCGCGAAGATCTCCGGCGGGACGCTGTCGGCGAACGTCCGCAACCCGGGCATGGCCATCGAGTACTCGACGGACGGGCGGCACTGGCGGCCGTACGGCGGGCCGGTGGAGGTCGGCGCGTACGCGCTGACCCGCACCCGCAGCGCGGACGGCCGCACCAGCCGTATCTCCCCTGCCGGCGTGCCCGCCTGGCGGGACGGCGCGTCCTACGAGCGCGGCGCGCTGGTGAGCCACCGGGGTGAGCTGTTCCGGGCGGCCCGGCCGGGCCGCGGCCAGGAGCCCGGCGTCACCCGCGGCCACTGGACACTCCTCCAGTAGCGCTTGGGAACGGTGGTCTCAGGGAACGGCCCGGTCGTCCGCTCGATGGGACGGCCGGGCCGTTCTCGGTGGTCAGGCGCGCCCGTACTCGTCCTCAAGGCGCTCGATGTCGTCCTCGTCGAAGTTCCCGAAGGCGATCTCCATGACGCGCACGGCCGTGCCCTCCGCGCTCAGCCGGTGCGTCTCACCGGCCCGGATCAGCACCCGCTCCCCCACCTCGGGCAGGATGCGGCGCCCCGCGACCTCGAACACCGCTCCCGGGTCGAGCGCCACCCACAGCTCGTCCCGGTCGCGGTGCCGCTGCAGGCTGAGCCGCCGCCCCGGCTCCACATGGATGATCTTCACGGTGGACGGCTCGTTGAGCGTGAAGCGCTCGAAGCTCCCCCACGGCCGCCGCTCGGTCTCCACGGCCGGCTCGGGCCGCACGTCGGTCTGCACGCGCGCGTCGGTCTGCACAGTCACCTCGGGGATCGTGGTTCGTCGGACATCTGCGGGGCGCGGGCGCCGGACACCGCCGCCGGCAGCCCGCACAGGACGAGGTCGACGAGGCCGTCCACGACGGCCTCCCTCGGCACCTCCTCGTCGTGGTCGAGCCACCAGTCGCCGGCGGTCTGCACCATGCCGACGATCGCGTGGCCCCACACGTAGGCGCGGGTCCGGTCCACCATCTCGCCCTCGGCGATCATGACCTCGGCCAGCTCCCGGCTCACGTCGCGGATCATCGTGCTCATCGCGCTGTGCGTGGCGGTGTCCTCGGCGCTCGCCCGGTGCATCAGGAAGCGGTAGAGGTTGAGGTTCTTGGAGATCGTCGACAGGTAGGTGTCGATGGTGGAGCGGGCGCGGTCGCGGATCGGGTCGTCGCGGGAGAACTCCTCCCGGATGCCCTCGATCAGCTTGCGCGTGTGCCGCTCGGCCAGCGCCTGGTAGAGGCCGCTCTTGTCGCCGAAATGGCGGTAGAGGATCGGCTTGCTGATCTCCGCCTCGGCGGCGATCGCGGCCATCGACGCCTCCGGGCCCTCCCGCTGGATGACGCGGTCGGCGGCCTCGAGCAGGGCACGGCGGCGCCCGGGATCGCGCCGTGATCCCGCCCCCGGTCTGCCCTGCGAACTTGTCATGCACGCAAAGGTATCCGCGGGTGTTACCCGGTGACAACACCGCCTGGCCTGCGCGGAACTCGCACACCGGCGAACCTCCCGCCTCGCGGCCCGAGCGGCTACCGTGACCAGGGTGCGGACGCTCTATTCGGTGCGGCTGGAGGGCCTGGCGGCCAACCCCGCCGCCCCGGCCGATCTCCTGCTGCTGATCCTGGAGCGCGCCGAGCCCCGGATGCGGAACGCGCTGCTGCGCCGCGCCGGGGTGCCGGACGCCGTGTACGAGGCGGCCGCCCGGCACCCCGACCCGCGCACCCGGCGGCTGGTCGCCACGACGGGCCACGCGCCGGTCGCGCTCCGCGCCCGCCTCGCCGACGACCCCGACCCCGTCGTCCGGCGGGCGGTGGCCTCGGCCCCGGAGCACTGGGAGCCGGCGATGCCGCTGCCCCGGGACGTCCTCGCGCGGCTCGCGGCCGACCCCGACTCGCGGGTGCGGGACGCGCTGTGCGACAACGCGGCCCTGCCCGACGGCGTCCGCGCCGCGCTCGCCGCCGACCCGGACGCGAAGGTCCGGATGGGGGCGCTGCTGACCTGGCCGGAGCCGCCCGACGACGTCGTCGACGCGGCGCTGGAAGACGCCGACCCGGCCGTCCGGCGGCTGGCGATGCGGCTCGCGTGCCACCGCCGTCCCGAGTTCGCCGCGCCCCTGCTGGCCACCGGCCAGGCGTCGGCGGTGTCCACCCTCCCGCTGGACGACCGGCAGGCGCGAAAGCTGTGCCGGCACGAGCGCCCCGCGACGCGCGCCGCGGTCGCCGCCAACCCGCATCTTCCGCCCGGCCTCGTCGAGATCCTCGCCGCCGACCCCGAGCACGAGGTGCGGCTCGCGGTGTCGCTGCGCCCGGAGCTGACCGAGGAGCAGCGCGCGGCCATCGACTACCACGTCGGGCCGCACGACCGGCTCCACCCGCCGGAGTGGTTCTGGACGCGGCTGGACGACCTCGGCCTGATGCGCCGGTACGCCACGTCCGCGCACGTGGGGCTGCGCCGCTTCGCCGCCTACAGCCCGCACCTGCCCGCCGACCTCGTCGCCCTGCTGGCCGACGACGACGACTTCGTCGTCCGGATGCTGCTGTCGGAGTTCCATCCCGACCCGCCGGGGGACCTGCTGCTCGCGGTGGCGCTGGAGTCGCCGTACATCACCCGGCTGGACCGCGTCGGGCATCCCAACTTCCCCTGCGCGGGCCTCGCCTGGTTCGCCGGGGCCGGCGACCCTGTCGCCCGCACCCTGGCGCTGCGCGATCCCGGGCTCGGGACCCGGGACGTCGAGCGGCTCAGCCGGGACGGCGACCCCGGCGTGCGCGCGGCGGCGGCCCGGGACGCCCGGCTCCCGGTCGCCCGGCTGCTGGAACTGCTCGACGACCCGGAGGCGGCCGGGAGCGCGGCCCGCAACCCCCGCCTCCCCGAGGCGTCGATGAAACGCATCCTCTACGACGTCGCGATCATCTAGCAGACCCGCAGGCAGCCGACGCCCTGGGCGGGCGCCCCCCGGCTCCCATTCCGCATTGCCGCCGGCCTCTTGATCATCGTCGTCGCAGCCCGGCCGGCTCCTTGACCTGCCTGCGCGGCGCGCGCAGGCGCCGCGGCAGGCCGCGTGCCGGCCTGGCCCTGGTTGCGTGGTGCGCCAGGCCGGCTTACTGCCGCTGAATTCGGGCCATCGTGTAGAACTCCGGGTTGGGCTGCAGGGCCGTCAGATGGGCCAGCCGATTCGACATCGCGAACAGCGCGGTGATCGCGCCGACATCCCAGATCTCGTCATCGGAGAGTCCCGCCGCCCGCGCCGCGGCGATGTCGTCCTCGCCGAACAACTCCGGCCTTCGGGTCAGCGCCAGCGCGAGGTCGATGATCGCCCTCGCCCGTTCGTCGAGCTCGACCTGCCACGGGTTGGTCGCCACCCGGTCGGCCAACTGCGCGTCCTTGGATCGGATCCGCAGGATGGCGCCGTGCGCCACTACGCAGTAGACGCAGTGGTTGGCGCCGGAGGTGGCCACCACGACCAGCTCGCGCTCCGCCTTGCTCAGGCCGTCGGCGCGGTCCATCAGCGCGTCGTGGTAGTCGAGGAAGGCCCGAAGCTCCGCAGGCCGGTGGCCCAGGGCCCGGAAGATGTTCGGCACGAAACCGGACTTCTCCGCGATCCTTCCGATCCGCTCGCGCAGGTCCTCGGGCAACTCGCCCGGCTCAACCATGCCGAACCGACTGTCCGCCACGATGTCCTCCTCAGTGTGCGCCCGGTTTCGAATCTACGCTCCACGCACACAGCGGCGCGAAGCGGTCGCGCATCATCACCGTGTCGGTGAACTCGCCGTGCAGCGCAAGGGGGAATGAGCTGGAAGGGGGTGGCGGCCGCAGGCCGCGGCCGGCCGCCGTCGGTGACCCGGGAGGGTGATGGCGGTGCCGCCGGCCTGCGGGGACGTCAGCGGACCGGCAGGCCGGTCACGGTGCGGCCGATGACGAGGCGCTGGATCTCGCTGGTGCCCTCGAAGATCGTGAAGATCTTGGCGTCGCGGTGCATGCGCTCGACCGGGTACTCGCGGGTGTAGCCGTTGCCGCCGAGGATCTGGATGGCCTCCTCGGTGACGTTCACGGCCATCTCGCTCGCCATCAGCTTGGCCATCGAGCCCTCGGCGTTGTCGAAGTCCTTGCCGGTGCGCGCCATCCACGCGGCCCGCCACACCATCAGGCGGGCGGCGTCGAGCCGGCACTTCATGTCGGCGAGCTTGAACGCGATGGCCTGGAAGTCGCCGATCTTCTTGCCGAACTGCTCGCGCTCGCGCGCGTACTGCAGGGCGTAGTCGTAGGCGGCGCGGCCGACGCCGAGCGCCATCGCGCCCACCGACGGGCGGGTGGTCTCGAACGTCTTCAGCGCGGCCTGGCCCTTGGAGCTCTTGCCGGCGCGGGTCCGCGCGATGCGCTCGTCGAACTTGTCCTTGCCGCCGATGATCAGGTGGCCCGGGATGCGCACGTCCTCGAGGATCACCTCGGCGGTGTGCGAGGCGCGGATGCCGTGCTTCTTGAACTTCTGGCCCTGCCGGAGCCCCCGGGTGTTCGGCGGGACGATGAAGCTGGCCTGGCCGCGGCTGCCGAGGTCGGGGTGCACGGACGCCACGATGATGTGGACGTCGGCGATGCCGCCGTTGGTGGCCCAGGTCTTGGTGCCGTTGAGCACCCACTCGTTCTTCGCCTCGTCGTAGACGGCGCGGGCGCGGATGGCGCCGACGTCGCTGCCGGCGTCGGGCTCGGAGGAGCAGAACGCGCCGAGCTTGACGTCGTCGGGGGTGCCGAACATCTGCGGCACCCACTCGGCGACCTGGTCCTGGGTGCCGACGGCGGCGACGGACGCGGCGGCGAGGCCGGTGCCGACGATGGACAGGCCGATGCCGGCGTCGCCCCAGAAGATCTCCTCGAAGGCCACCGGGATGCCGAGCCCGGTCGGCTCCAGCCACTGGGTGGCGAAGAAGTCGAGCGAGTAGAGACCGACCTTGGACGCCTCCTGGATCAGCGGCCAGGGCGTCTCTTCGCGTTCGTCCCACTCCTCGGCCGCGGGACGGATGACGTCCCTGGCGAACTCGTGCACCCAGTCCCTGACCTGGCGAACGTCCTCACTGGGCTCCAGCGAGAACGGTGTCGGCTCCGCGCTCGTCATGATTAATAGACCCTCTCTCCAATATCGCTGTTACCAACGGTAGCACCATCTGGCGTTACCGCGGGTAACACCGTGGCGGGAGTCACAGCGAGGGAGGCCGGGGCTACCTGCGGCCCGGCGAGAACGACCGCGCGGCGGCGTAGCCGGGGACCTCGATCATCGGCGGCCGCTCCCCCACCGCGACGTCGGTGGTCCGGGCGTCGTGCCCGTCCGGGCCGCGGCGGAACCGGGTCAGCGCGGTCGCGGGGGCCTCCAGCGGCACCATCCGGCCGTGCCGCTCCAGCCGCGACCAGGCGGTCAGCATGATCTGGCCCGACATCGCGCCGAGCGCCTCGGTCGACTGGTGCGCGTGCACCCGCCGGCCGAGGTCGACCTGCGCGATGGCGTCCAGTCCGGAGTCCTGGTAGACGTCCAGCAGGAGGCCGAGTTCCACGCCGTAGCCGGTGACGAACGGCAGCCGCTCCAGCAGCGCGCGGCGTCCCGCGTACTCGCCGCCGAGCGGCTGCATGACGCCGGCGAGCATCGGCCAGTGCAGGTTGATCAGCGGGCGCGCGACGAGTTCGGTCACCCGGCCCCCGCCGCCCTCGACGCGCCGCTCCCCGTCGACCAGCGGGCGGTCGTAGCAGCCCTTGACGTAGCCGACGGACGGGTCGGTCAGCAGCGGCCCGAGCAGCCCGGTCACATAGGACGAGGTGAACTCGCGCAGGTCGGCGTCGACGAACACGATCAGGTCCCCGGACGTCGCGGCCAGGGACTTCCACAGCGCCTCGCCCTTGCCGGACATGCGGCCCTGCCCGGGGAGGACGGCGTCCTGGGAGACGACCTCGGCGCCCGCCGCGGCGGCCACGGCCGCGGTGCGGTCGCCGGAGCGGGAGTCGACCACCACGATCTCGTCCACCAGCGGGGTCCGCTCGACCAGATCGGTGCGGATGGCCGCCACGATGGCGCCGACCGTCGCCTCCTCGTCGCGCGCGGGAAGCACGACGCTGATCCTGGCGTCGCCCTTGGCGGCGAGCAGCGGGCCCGGCGGCCAGTCCGCCGCCGCGCTGGTGCGGCGGCGCAACCACGAAGCGACCTCAGGCAGCACGCGCTCTCCCTCCCTGCGGACCGTCCCCGGCGGACGTCCGGACGGGACGTCCCGGACCGGGCGTCCCCCTCTCCTATGGGGAACGCCAGATCCTCCCAGATCATTCACCGTCGACCCTGGACGGCGCGGACCGGCCCGAAGAGTTGACGCGAGCGCAACACGCCGGTCATTCGGCGGCGTGCCGGTCCAGGAACTCGTAAACGTCGGCGTCGTCCACGCCGGGGAAGGCCCCGGGCGGGAGGACGGACAGGACGTGCGAGTGCGCGCGGGCCGACGGCCAGGCCATCCCCTCCCACCGGTCCGAGAGCGCCTTCGGGGGCCGCTGGCAGCAGTCGCCGTCCGGGCAGGACGACTTGCGGCGCCGGGTCGTCTCCCGGCCGCGGAACCAGCGCGAGTCCTCGAACCGGACGCCCAGCGTGATCGCGAAGTCGCGCTCGTGGCTGGGGTCTATGTGCGACAGGCACCAGTACGTGCCCTTGGGGGTGTCGGTGTACTGGTAGTAGACCGAGAAGCGGTCCTCGGCGCCGAACACGTGCCGCCCGGCCCATTCGCGGCACATCCGCTGGCCTTCGATCGCGCCGTCCTCGTCCTGCGGGAACGCGAGGCCGTCGTTGGCGTACGCCTTGTAGATGGTGCCGTTCTCGTCGTTCTTGGTGAAGTGGAGCTGCAGGTCCAGATGGTGGGTCGCGACGTTGGTGAAGCGGTGCGCGGCCATCTCGTAGGAGACGGAGAAGACGTCCGCGAGGTCCTCCACGGACAGCTCCCGCGCCGCCTTCGCCTCCTGCAGGAACGGGACGACGCTGCGCTCGGGCATCAGGATCGCGGCGCCGAAGTAGTTGGCCTCGACGCGCTGGCGCAGGAAGTCGGCGAAGTCGCGCGGCTGGTCGTGGTCGAGCGCGATGTGCCCGAGGGTCTGCAGCAGGATCGTCCGCGGCGTGTGCATGCCGAGCTGCTCGCGCTCCAGGTAGATCCGCCGGTTGCGCAGGTCGGTGACGGACCGGACGGAGCGCGGCAGGTCCTGGACGTACTGCAGGCTGAAGCCGAAGTGGCCGACCAGCGTCATCAGCAGCCCCTGCGACACGGCGCCGCGCCGGTAGCCGACGGAGTCGAGGGTCTGCGAGGCGATCGCCTCGATGTCGGCGAAGTGGTTGCCGCGCTCGTGCATCTGGCGGCGCAGCTCGGCGTTGGCCTTGCGCGCCTCCTCCGGGCTCGCGGTCGGCTTGGTCCGGCTGCGCTTCAGCTCCCCGTACAGCGCGAGGATGTGCTCGATCACCTCGTTCGGCATCCGCTTGCCGACCTTGAGGTGCGACAGCCCGAGCGTCCGGTAGAGCGGGTCGCGCTGCGCCTCCTCCAGCTGGATCTCCAGCTGGGCGCGGCGGCTGGGCGGCTGGCGCCGCAGCAGCTCCTCCACCGGGCACTCCAGCGCGGCGGCGAGGGCCTGCAGCAGCGTCAGCTTGGGCTCGCGCCGGCCGTTCTCCAGCAGCGACAGCTGGGACGGGGCGCGGCCGACGCGCTCGCCGAGATCCGACAGCGTCATGCCGCGGCCGCGCCGCAGATGGCGGAGCCGCTGTCCGAAGGTGACGAGATCTACGTCACTCGTCAAGTTGAGGGGTTCTTCTGGCCGCAAGGTCGTCACGGCTTCATGGTACCGGAAATTTCGCAGTTCTTCTGTTACTCACGAGTTCATTTAGGGGTTGCGACCGGGGCATAGTCGAGCCAAGCACCCAGGGGACGACACGGAAGGGCGAGACGATGAGTGATAGTCGCCTCAAGGGCGCAGCCGACGAGCTGCGGCGACAGTGGGAGACCGACCCCCGTTGGAAGGGCGTCGAGCGGACCTACACGGCCGAGGACGTCGTGCGGATCCGCGGTTCGGTCCAGGAGGAGCACACCCTCGCGCGCCTCGGCGCCGAGCGCCTGTGGAGCCTCCTGCACGAGGAGGACTACGTCCACTCCCTCGGCGCGCTGACCGGGCTGCAGGCCGTCCAACAGGTGAAGGCCGGCCTCAAGGCCATCTACCTGTCGGGCTGGCAGGTCGCGGCCGACGCCAACCTGGCGGGCCAGACCTACCCCGACCAGAGCATCTACCCGGCGAACTCGGTCCCGGCCGTCGTGCGCCGCATCAACAACGCGCTCCTGCGCGCCGACCAGGTCCAGTGGGCCGAGGGTCAGGGCGACACGCATTTCCTCGCCCCGATCGTGGCCGACGCCGAGGCCGGCTTCGGCGGCGTGCTGAACGCCTTCGAGCTGATGAAGGGCATGATCGCCGCCGGCGCCGCGGGCGTGCACTGGGAGGACCAGCTGGCCTCCGAGAAGAAGTGCGGCCACCTCGGCGGCAAGGTGCTGATCCCGACCTCGCAGCACGTCAAGACGCTGAACACCGCCCGCCTCGCGGCCGACATCTCCAATGTGCCCTCACTGATCATCGCGCGGACCGACGCCGAGGCCGCGACCCTGATCACGACCGACGTGGACGAGCGCGACCGCGAGTTCATCACCGGCGAGCGCACCGCCGAGGGCTTCTACCGGGTCCGCAACGGCATCGAGCCCTGCATCGCCCGAGCCAAGGCCTACGCGCCGCACTCCGACCTGATCTGGATGGAGACCGGCACCCCGGACCTGGAGCTGGCCCGCAAGTTCGCCGAGGCCGTCAAGTCCGAGTACCCGGACCAGATGCTCGCCTACAACTGCTCGCCGTCCTTCAACTGGAAGGCGCACCTGGACGACGCGACCATCGCCAAGTTCCAGCGCGAGCTCGGCCACATGGGCTTCAAGTTCCAGTTCATCACCCTGGCCGGTTTCCACGCGCTCAACTACGGCATGTTCGACCTGGCCCACGGCTACGCCCGCGACGGCATGACGGCCTACGTCGACCTGCAGGAGCGCGAGTTCGCGGCGGCCGAGAAGGGCTTCACCGCGGTCAAGCACCAGCGCGAGGCCGGCACCGGCTACTTCGACATGGTCAGCACCGCGATCAGCCCGGACTCGTCGACCACGGCGCTGAAGGGTTCCACGGAGGAGGGCCAGTTCCACTGAGCCGGCTCCACCTTCCGGTCTGATCCCCCGGACCCCGGAGGCCCCCGCGTCCCTACACCCGCGGGGGCCTTCTGGCATTCCGCGCGCACGCCGCCTCCCGCATGCCGCTTTCCCGCGTTCCCCGGCGTCCGGCCACATGCGGCAAAAGATCTCGACATCTCCCGGGAATCGGCGCATCGTGAGCGCGCTGATGATCACTCGAAGGAGAGGATCCGTGATGGCGCGTCACCCCCGGTTCATCGCGTCCCGGGAGACCCCCGGGCGAATGCTGCCGCTCGCCGTCGCCGCCGTGAGCGTGGTCGCGCTCGCGCCCGCCGCGTCCGCCGCCGACCCCGGCCAAGGCCACGGGCACCATCACCGGCACTACACCCCCGGTGCCCCCGGTGTCGGCGACCCCTACTTCCCGCTGGAGGGAAACGGCGGCTACGACGTCCGCCACTACTCGCTGGACCTGCGCTACGACCCCGACTACGACCAGCTCGACGGGACCGTGACCATCACGGCGCGGGCCACCCAGAACCTGTCGAGGTTCAACCTGGACCTGTCCGGCATGGACGTGGAGCGGATCTGGGTCGACCACCGCCGCGCCCGCTACGACCGGCGCGGCCAGGAGCTGACGATCACGCCGCGCCGAGGCCTGCGGGAGGGGTCGGTCTTCAAGACCGTCATCAGGTACGGCGGCGTACCGCAGACCATCGTCGGGTCCCCGATCGTGTTCGGATCCCCGTACGGGTTCCTGCACACGCCCGACGGCGCGTTCGTCGGCGGCGAGCCGAACGGCCCCCGCACCTGGTTCCCGGTCAACGACCACCCGAGCGACAAGGCGACCTACGACTACACCCTCACCGTGCCCGAGGGGCTGACGGCCGTCGCCAACGGGCGCCTGACCGGGCACCGCGACGTGCGCGCCTCGTTCAGCCGCCGCCGCGCGCCCACCCGCGCCGAGGTCTTCACGTGGCGCGAGGACAGCCCGATGGCGAGCTACCTCACCACGATCGACATCGGCAAGTGGGTGGTCGAGCGGGGCCGCACGCCCGGCGGCGTGCCCAACTACACCGCCGTCGACCCCGTGCTGCTCGCCGGCCAGCCGGACGCGGTGGACTTCTTCTACGGCACCACCAGCGAGATCACGGACCTGTGGTCGGAGATCTTCGGCCCGTACCCGTTCAGCAGCACCGGCGCCATCGCCGACGACGCCCGCTTCAACGGGCAGCCGCTCGGCTTCTCGCTGGAGACCCAGAGCAAGCCCGTCTACTCGGCCGTCCGCAGCACGGGCACGATCGCCCACGAGCTGGCGCACCAGTGGTTCGGCGACGCCGTGTCACCGAAGCAGTGGGACGACATCTGGCTGAACGAGAGCTTCGCCACCTGGGCCACGTGGTACTACAACGAGCTGCAGGGCAACAGGACCGCCCACGACCAGGCTCGCATGACCTACGCGTCGCGGCCCTTCCCCGACCCTGAGGACCGCCCGTTCTGGTCGGTCGTGCTCGCCGATCCGAAGCGCGACACGATGTTCAACGCCCGCGTCTACAGCGGCGGCGCCATGATGCTCCAGCTCCTCCGCGAGAAGGTCGGCGACGACACGTTCCTCGGCCTGTTGCGGACCTGGTACGCACGGCACAAGCACGGCAACGCCGAGACGACGCAGTTCACCGCCCTGGCGGAGCGGATGTCCGGGCAGGACCTCACCCCCTTCTTCAAAGACTGGCTGTACTCCCCCATCAAGCCCGACCTCCCGTAAGGCCGCATATGGACCCGGGCCGCGGCGTCGTCCGCCGGGCCCGGGTTCTGTGCGAAATTACGTGGTGGGACACCGCCCGCATGTTTAGGCTCTCGGCAAGTGGGCGTTCTTCCTTGGGTGTGGTGGTACGGCTTCCGCCGCCACACGGCGTATCCGCTCGGCTCCCTCACCGAATCGCTGACCAACACCGCCTTCGGCTTCATGCGCGCGTACGTCCTGCTGGCGCTCTGGGAGGCGCGCCCCTCCCTCGGCGGGTACGACGAGGCCGACGCCGTCACCTTCTGCTTCATCACCCAGGCCCTGATCGGCCCCGTCCAGATCTTCGGCGGGATGGACCTCACCGAGCGCATCCGCAACGGCGACGTGGCGATCGACCTGCACCGGCCCGTCGGGCTGCAGGGCTGGTGGCTGGCCGACGACCTCGGCCGCGCGGCCGCCTCGCTGCTGCTGCGCGGCGGCCCTCCGCTGCTGGCCGGCGCGCTGGTCTTCCCGTTCCGCTGGCCGGGGCCGGGGGGCCTCGCCGCGTTCGCGATGGCGCTGCCCCTGGCCGCGCTGGTGGGCTTCGGGCTGCGCTACCTGGTCGCGCTGGGGATGTTCTGGCTGCACGACGACCGCGGCCTGCACGCCGTCACGCTCGTGATGTCCCTGTTCTTCTCCGGGATGATCCTGCCGCTGGTCGTGTTCCCCGGGGCGCTCGGCACGGTCGCGCGGGCGCTGCCGTGGTCGGCGCAGATCCAGGTGCCCGCGGACGTCTTCCTCGGCCGCCACACCGGCACCGGGCTGATCGGGGCACTGACATTCCAGGCGGCGTGGGCCGCGGTGCTGCTCGGGGCCGGCGCGCTGCTCACGCGGTCGGCCCGGCGGAAGCTGGTGGTGCACGGTGGGTGACACCCCGGCCGGCCGTCCGCATGTACGGGCTGCTCGCCTGGACGTGGACGCGGGCGGCGGCGCAGTACCCGGTGTCGATGGTGCTGCTGGCGCTCGCCACGGCGGTCGTCACCGGGCTGGACGTCGCCGCGATCGGGCTGCTGTTCTCCCGCGCCCCGCGCATCGCCGGGTTCGGCGCCTCGGAGGTCCTGTTCCTGTACGGGACGTCGGCGCTGTCGTTCGGCGTCTCCGACATCGTGCTCGGCACCACCGAGCGGCTCGGCCAGCACGTGCGGCAGGGGACGCTGGACGCGATGCTGGTGCGGCCGGTCAGCCCGCTCGTCCAGGTCGCGACGGAGGACTTCTCGCCCCGGCGCTTCGGCAAGCTCGTCCCTGCGGCGGCGGTGCTCGCGTTCGCGCTGAGCCGGCTGGAGGTGGCCTGGACGCCGGGCCGGGCGGCGATGATCCCGGTCATGGTGCTGTCCGGGACGGTGATCTTCGGGGCGCTGTGGGTGCTGGCGGGCGCCGTGCAGTTCGTGCTGGTCGACAGCCACGGCGCGAGCAAGTCCGTCACCTACGGAGGCGCGTACCTCACGCAGTACCCGATGACCATGTTCGGGCGGGACTTCGTCCGCGGAGTGACGTTCGTCGTGCCGCTGGCGTTCGTCAACTGGCAGCCCGCGCTGTACGTCCTCGGCCGCCCCGATCCGCTCGGGCTGCCGGGCGCGGCGCGGTTCGCGTCCCCGGCGGTGGCGGCCGTGCTGTGCGCGGTCGCGGCGCTGGCGTGGCGGGCGGGGATGCGGCACTACCGATCGACGGGGAGCTGATGCCGGGTGCCGATGATCGAGGTCGAGAACGTCGTCAAGTCCTTCACCGTCCGGAAACGGGCGGGCGTCCTGCGGCGGTCGCGCACGGCCCTGCGCGCTGTGGACGGGGTGTCGTTCACCGTCGAGCCGGGCGAGTTCGTCGGCTACCTCGGCCCGAACGGCGCCGGGAAGTCCACGACGATCAAGATGCTGACCGGCATCCTCACCGCGTCGTCGGGCGAGCTGAGGGTGTGCGGCGTGGATCCGTCGCGGCGGCGCACGTCGCTCGCGCGCCGGATCGGGGTGGTGTTCGGGCAGCGGACGACGCTGTGGTGGGATCTGCCGCTGCGCGACAGCCTGACCCTCGTCCGGCGGCTCTACCGGGTCGAGGCGGCCGCGCACCGGGTGCGGCTCGCCGAGCTGACCGCGCTGCTGGAGCTGGAGCCGTTCCTGGACATCCCGGTCCGCCAGCTCAGCCTCGGCCAGCGGATGCGCGGCGACCTGGCCGCCGCCCTCCTGCACGATCCCGAGCTGCTCGTGCTGGACGAGCCGACGATCGGCCTGGACGTGGTCAGCAAGTCGACCGTCCGCGACTTCCTGGAGCGCGTCAACGCCGAGCGCGGCACCACGATCCTGCTGACCACGCACGACCTCGGCGACATCGAGCGGCTCTGCCGCCGCGTCATGATCATCGACCATGGGCGGCTGGCCTACGACGGCGGGCTGGACGAGCTGCGCCGGACCGTGGACGCCGACCGGCTGCTGGTCGTCGAGCTGGCGCGGCCCGGCCCGCCGATCAGACTGGACGGGGGGATCGAGGCGGAGCGGGTGGAGGGGCCCCGGCAATGGCTGCGGCTGCCGAACGCGGTGAACGCCGCGGCGGTCGTGGCCGAACTCGCGCGGGGCCACGAGATCCGCGACATCTCGCTGCGGGAGGCGGGCATCGAGGAGGTCCTCGCCGGCCTCTACCGGGGCGAGCACGCGTACCGGCGTCCGGGCCGCCCGGTCGCGCCCTAGCCGTCCGGCGGGTCAGGGCCCGCTTCTCGAGGGCCGGCGTTCCATGGCGGAGTAGAAGTCCATGTCCGCGGCGTCCTCGTCGCGATGGGACCTCCAGCGGCGCGGCGCCCAGGTGGGCATCAGGAGCGCGAATCCCATCATGCCGAACACGCCCGAGCCGAGCAGCATGCGCAGCCCGAAGTCCATGTCGCCGGCCGGGGGCACCTTGCCCGGCAGGTCGAGGACGAGGTCCGGGTCGATCAGGAAGTAGGCCGAGAAGCCGAGCAGCGCGAGCGCCGGGATGAGCGAGACCAGCGGCGACGCCCACCGCGCGACGATGATCACTCCCATCACCAGGCCCACGGCGGCCAGGAGGGCGAACGCCCCGTAGATGCGGGTGCGATCGGTGATCTCCTGCCCGGTGCCGTCGAAGGACTGGCCCGCCTGCACGTAGCCCCAGGCGGCGCCGTACACCAGCGCGGGTGTCAGCAGGACGCCGAGGACGAAACCGAACGCATGGCGCACCGCGCATCACATCCATTCGCACGCGCCCGCCGGGGCGCGGGAGGTTCCATAGCGCCTCAATCAGAACATGCACATCGGGCATGGCGCAGTAAATCCGTACTGATGACCGAGAGTGGTGATCTTCCGGTCGCGACCTGGTCCGGACCCGCTGACCATCACATGGCCGGTTCGTGGGGATTCGTTTTGAATGCTCTGCTGCGGGCATCGGCGTTCCATTCGATCCGACGCACGTTGGAGGAAACAATGTCGACCG
This sequence comes from Spirillospora sp. NPDC048819, assembly GCF_040650055.1. NCBI lineage: Bacteria > Bacillati > Actinomycetota > Actinomycetes > Streptosporangiales > Thermomonosporaceae > Spirillospora > Spirillospora sp. NPDC048819. The sequence goes on from NZ_JBEZGN010000028.1 coordinate 41,117, forward strand.
CGATATGGGTCGTCATCGCCGTTGTCGTCGTCGCCGCGCTGATCGCGGCCCTGTACCTGGCCCGGACCCGGGCGCGGACGCAGCGGCTCAGGCGGCGGTTCGGCCCCGAATACGACCGGACGCTGGAGAACGAGGGCGGCCGCACGGCCGCCGAGCGGGAGCTGCGCTCCCGCGAGCAGCGGCATGACGAACTCGAACTGCACGATCTCGACCCTCGCCGGCGCGAGCAGTACCGCGAGCAGTGGGTCCGCGTCCAGGAGCGCTTCGTCGACACCCCGGAGGCGGCGGTCGAGCAGGCCGACGGCCTCGTCACCGTGGTGATGGGCGAGCGCGGCTACCCGACGCACGGCTTCGAGGACAAGGTCGCCCACCTGTCGGTGGAGCACGGCCGCACGATGGAGCACTACCGGAGCGCCCACGCGATCAGCGGCCGGGCGGCGGACAAGGAGGCCTCCACCGAGGACCTGCGGCAGGCTATGGTGCACTACCGCGCCCTGTTCGAGGAGCTGCTGTCCGCCCCCGCCGAGGAGGCGCCCGCCGGCGGGACGCGTCCCGCCCCCACGGCGGCGGGCGGCCCGGCCGGACACCGCGACGACCGGCCCCCGAGGAGCTGACCCCGATGGAGCACAGGCGACCCGACGGCATGGAGCCGGGCGCCGGCGGCGGGCTCACCGCCGGCGAGCGCGCCCGGGCCGCGGGGACGGCCGACCCCGGCGTGGCCGGTGACACCCACGTCGCCGGGCCCGCGCCGGCACCCCCGGTCATGGACGCGCCCGAGCCCGACACCGCACCCGACCCGATCCCGGCCGCGACCACGACGCCGGCGCGGCTGCTCGACCCGGCCGAGTCCGAGCGGTTCAGGGAACGCTGGCGCGAGGTGCAGTCCGCGTTCGTCGACGACCCCGGCCTGTCCGTGCGCAAGGCGGACGACCTCGCGTCCGAGGCCGTCGACGCGCTCGGGCGCGCGATCGCCGAGCACCGGCGGGCGCTCTCGGACGGGCTGAAGGACCGGGAGCACGCCGACACCGAACGGCTCCGGCTGGCGCTGCGCGGCTACCGGGACCTCCTGGACCGCATCTTCGCCGCCTGAGCGACGCCGAGCCCGAGCGCCGACATCGATGGGCGCCCCCACGAGAGGCGGGGGCGCCCATCCCCGTCCGGGCCGGGCCCGTCGTCCGGTCAGCCGTCCAGGAACCGGTACACGGCCTCGCGGCCCTGCGTGCCGCGTTCGCGGTTCTGGATGGAGTGCGCGGCGCCCTTCACCACGACGAGCTTGCCGCGCGGGGCGTAGCGGAGCGCCTCCCGCGCCCATTCGAGCGGCGTGGACAGGTCACGGTCGCCGTTCACCAGCAGGACCGGGACGGGGAGCTTCGCGCGCCGCGTCTCGGCGGTGTGCCGCGACCACGGCCAGTGGAGGCATTCCTGGATGAACCCGTTGCCCACGGCGGTGTCGGCGGTGAACGGCCAGGTGGCGCGGGCGGGCAGGTGCCGGCGCGTCCTCTCCAGCGCGGCCTCGCGCAAGGCGACGGGGGTCTCGGAGGTGCCCCAGGGGAAGTGGCCGTCGCCGCAGATCGTGGCGATGTGCAGGCCCGAGCTGTAACTGGCGACGGGATCGCCGCCGGAGTTCAGGATCTGGAGCAGCCGGTCGAGCCGCGCCGGGTCCCCGTGGCGGGCCTCGTGGATCGCCGAGACGGCGTCGCCCCAGCCGTTGGGCAGCGAGTCCGGGTCGCGGTAGGTCGGGTCCACGAACTCGTAGGTCACCAGCATGTCCCAGATCAGGACGGCGTCGTCGCGGTTCCGGGCGAGCCAGGCGAGGTCCTCGGCCGGGTCGAAGCCGCAGGCGGGCGCGACCTCGCACGCGTCCCGCAGGACCCGCGCGGTGGCCCGCAGGCTGGTGAGGTAGAGCATGTTGTCGTGCTGCGGGTCGCGGTGCGGCACGACCGAGTCGAGGACGAGTTTCTTCACGTGCTGCGGGTGGCGCGCGGTGTAGGCGGCTCCGGTGATGGAGCCGTAGGACACGCCGTCCACCGTCATCTTGCGGACGCCCAGCGCCCGGCGCAGCAGGTCGAGGTCGCCCACCGTCTGCTCGGTCGTGTAGTAGTGGCGCCGGTCCCCGAGGACGCCGGCGCACTCCCGCACCGCTTCGGGCGTCGGCGGCTCGATGTCGCCGCTGCCGACCTGGGCCTGCAGCATCGGGCACTCGATCGCGCCGAACTCGCCGGTGCCGCGCTGGTCGATCATGACGAACCGGTAGTCGTCGGTCAGCTCCCGCATCCGCTCGGAGATCCCGGCGATGTACGGCACGCCGGGCTGCCCCGGGCCGCCGGTCAGGAACAGCAGGACGCCCTTGGGCGCGCCGGCGTTGTCCGCCGTGGCCACCTGAAGCCTCAGCGTGTCCTTCCCGCCGGGTTCGCGGTGGTCGAGGGGGACGGTCAGGAACGAGCAGGTGAATCCGGGCTGCCCGGCGCAGGGATGCGGGTCGGACAGTACCGGGGCCGAGGATCCGGGCGGGGGCGCCCTGTGGGTCGACGAGGGTGCTGCGGCCGCCGTCGCCCCGCCCGATGCGGCGAGGGCGAAGGTGAGGGCGAACACCGCTGTGAGACGTGATCGCATGTTTCGATCATGACGTCCGAAGGCGCCGCGGGCGGTCCTCTCGCCGGATCCGGCCACCGGACGCCCCCCGGACCGGCCCGGGACCGGGCGTCTCATCGCGCGGTCCGTCTCGTCAAAACGGGCGGCGAGGGTGAATACTGAATGTCGTTCGGTAACCCCGTGAGCGGAGGATCAACGGTGTCCGAGAAGTTCTCCATGACCATCGACGGCCAGGCGGTGGACGCGCCCGCGACCTTCGGCGTGATCGATCCGGCGACCGGGGAGGTGGCCGAGCAGGCGCCCGACGCCTCCCGGGAGCAGCTGGACGCGGCGATGGCCTCGGCGCAGGCCGCCTACGCCGGATGGCGCGGCGACGAGTCCGTGCGGCGCAAGGCGCTGCTGGCGGCGGCCGACCTCATGTTCGCCAAGTCGGAGGAGATCGGCCGCATCCTGACCCTGGAGCAGGGCAAGCCGCTGACCGACGCGACCATGGAGGTCGTCGGAGCCGGCGTGTGGCTGAAGTACTTCGCCGACCTGGACCTGCCCCGCGAGGTCATCCAGGACGACGCCAACGCGCTCGTCGAGGTCGTCCGGCGCCCGATGGGCGTCGTCGCGGCGATCACCCCGTGGAACTACCCGCTGCTCCTGGCGATCTGGAAGCTCGCCCCGGCGCTGCTCGCGGGCAACACGATGGTGCTCAAGCCGTCCCCGTACACCCCGCTGTCCAGCCTCAAGCTCGGTGAGGTGCTCCGCGACGTCCTGCCGCCCGGGGTGCTGAACGTCGTCACCGGCGGCGACGAACTCGGCGCCTGGATGACCTCGCACGACGTCCCCCGCAAGATCAGCTTCACCGGCAGCGTCGCCACCGGCAAGCGGGTCGCCGCGGCCGCGGCGCCCGACCTCAAGCGCGTCACGCTGGAACTCGGCGGCAACGACCCGGCGATCGTGCTGGACGACGCCGACCCGGCCGCCATCGCCGACAAGGTCTTCGGCGGCGCGTTCCAGAACAACGGCCAGGTCTGCTCGGCGATCAAGCGCGTGTACGTGCCGGAGGCCCTCTACGGCGACGTGGTGGACGCCCTCGCCGAGCGGGCGAAGGCCGCCAAGGTCGGCAACGGCATGGAGGAGGGCGTCCAGTACGGGCCGATCAACAACAGGCCGCAGTTCGAGCGGGTGAGCGAGCTCGTCGCCGACGCGCTCGCGGGCGGCGCCCGTGCGGCGGCGGGCGGCGGGCCCATCGACGGGCCCGGCTACTTCTTCGAGCCCACGATCCTCGCCGACGTCGAGGACGGCGCCCGGATCGTGGACGAGGAGCAGTTCGGCCCCGCGCTGCCGATCGTCAAGTACACCGATGTCGAGGAGGCCCTCGCCCGCGCCAACGGCACCCACTTCGGGCTGTCCGGCTCGGTGTGGGGCGCCGACGCCGACCGGGCCGCCGAGATCGCCGGGCGGCTGGAGTGCGGCACCGCCTGGGTCAACACGCACCTGGCGCTCGCCCCGAACCAGCCGTTCGGCGGGTTCAAGTGGAGCGGCATCGGCGTCGAGAACGGCCCGTGGGGCCTGTACGGGTTCACCGAGATGCAGGTCGTCCACCGCTCCAAGCACTGATCGGCCCGCCCGGACGGGGCCCGGCGCGCGGCGCCGGGCCCTTACCCCTTTCCGCCGCGTATCGCATCCGCGAGAGGTCACGACTTCGAGGCCGGAAAGTGACATGGCCACTACTGGCGGTCGGCCGCCGGAATGGCACACTTTCTGGGGCGGGGGTCGTGTGACCGCACCGCCGACCCGTGGAGGCCCGGATGCAGACCTGGGACGTCATGCGCCAGGACGACCTTGGCAACACGTTCCACGTGGCCGCGCACGACTCGCGGATCTCGGCGCTCGCCCAGGTCCTGGTCTTCGAGAGCGGCGTCCGGCACAGGCAGACGTACTGGGTCGAGGGCCCGCCGGGGCCGGCCGTCCGCACCAACCGCGACCTGTACCTGGTGTTCCTGCAACTCGGGCAGGAGGCCAGGGCGGCGTCCTGGTCGCTGTCGGCGTTCCTGCGGGCGCTGTGGAAGGTCGGCGCCCCGCTGAGCGACCGGCCGCGGCTGGAGCCCGACGACGTGGCGGCGATGTTCGCCGCGGCGTCCACCACCCCGCCCGCCGACTTCGACCCGGCGTGGAGCGGCAAGGACCTGTCCCTGCCCGGCGACGAGCCGGACGGGTACGCCGACTGGGAGCGGGTGCTGCTGTCCCAGATCGCCGACCTGGAGGACTTCCTGACCACTCCCCCTGGCCCGCGGGCCAGGTTCGGCGTGGACGCGCCCCGCCCGCCGGGCTCCGGCGCCCGCGCCACCCCGGCCCGCTGGTACAACTTCGACCCCGCGACCTACCTGGAGTGCGCCGTCGCGGGCAGCCTCGGCGGCTGGGACGCCGCCGACGGCGCCCGCGTCCCGCGGCCCACCGGGCCCGGGGAGCCGCCGGCCCGCTCCTACGTCCGCACGATCACCACCATGACGTGGGACGACCTGGCCCGCATCGCGGTGTGCGGCCAGATGTACGAGTAGCCGGATTCGTCGGTCCCGTCTGGTAGGACTGGGATTATGAGCGACAGGCCGGTCCAGTTCAGCGACCGGGGCGGCTGGTGGCTGGCGCAGGCGCGGCCGCATCCGGCGCTGCGCCCGTTCCTGCGCTCCTACGACGGCTACTGGGAGACCGTGGCCGTCCCGACCCGGATGCGGACCCTGCCCACCCGGACCACCGTCGTGATCATCAACCTGGGGCCGCCGCTCTATCTGGAGGTCCCCGACTCCGGCGTCCGCAACCGCGAGTACGGGTCGTTCGTCGCCGGGATGCACGACGGGCACGGCATGTACGTCAGCCCCGGCGGGCAGCGCGGCATCCAGCTCGACGTGACGCCGCTCGGCGCGTACACCCTGTTCGGCGTCCCGATGGCCCGCCTCACCAACGCCGCCGTCGACCTGCCCGACCTGCTCGGCCGCGGCGCGCACGCCCTCGTCGAGCGGCTCGCCGCCGCCGCGTCCTGGAGCGAGCGGTTCGACGTCCTCGACGGCTTCCTGCTGCGCCGCCTGGAGGGCGGCCCCGTCCCCGACCCGGAGGTCACCCGGGCGTGGCGGCTCCTGAACGGCGACCTCACGGTGACCGTCGCCGACATCGCCGCCGACGTCGGCTGGAGCCGCAAGCATCTGACGCACCGGTTCCGCGAACAGGCCGGCCTGCCGCCCAAGGTGATGGCGCGGGTGCTGCGCTTCCAGCGCGCCGTCGAGCAGCTGACCGGCGGAGCCGGGTTCGCGGAGGCCGCGTTCGCCTGCGGCTACTACGACCAGGCCCACCTCAACCGCGAATTCCGCGCGCTCTCGGGGTGCACCCCCACCGAGCTCATCGGCGGGCAGCTGGAACAGCAGCGCGTCAGCACCCTCGCCGAACCGGCCTGACCGGCGCCGGGGGTGGACGCGGCCCCCCGGCGGGGTGACGATCGAAACATGCCGCGCCTGATCCTGCTCGGTATCGGAATGGCCCGCTCGTCGCGCCATGCCCCGGCCGGGCTGCTGGTCGAGTACGGCCACGCGCACGTCGGGCTGGACGGGGGCCCCGGCTCCGAGCCGCCGGAGATCTCGCAGGCGTGGCTCGTCCGCGACGAGCACGGCCCGCTCCAGCCCGCCCTCGGCCGGATCGCCCGCGAATGCGGCATGCCCGAGCCGGTCCGCGCGCCGTTCCGGCACGGCACGCTGCACATCGAGCCGCTGCCGGTACCGCATCCCGGCGGCGTCATGCACGGCTACCGGATCGCCGCCGGGCACCGCGTGTGCGTGTGGGCGCCGGAGTTCTCCGAGCCGCCGGGCTGGGCGCGGGGAGCCGACCTCATGTTCGCGGGAGGCCCGCCGGGCGGACCCGCGCTGGAGGCGACGGCACGGGCGGTGCGGCGGCTCGGCGTGTCCCGGCTCGTCCTCGTCCGGCCGCCGCCCGCGGGACACGGCGAGCCGCCGCCGTTCGCCGAATGGGGCGTAGAGGGCGCCGTCTACCGGATATGACCCCGCACCCGACATGACCCCGCACCCGACATGACCCCGAACCCGACATGACCCCGAACCCGATGTGACCCCGCACCCGCGGGGGCCCGGCTCCTACTCCTGGCGCACTCCCCCGCCGAGGTTCATCACGATCACGCCCGCCACGATGATCAGCGCGCCGGCGATCGTCAGCGGCTTGACCGGCTCCTTGAACAGCACCACGCCGCCGGCGAACGCCCCGACGGTGCCGAGCGCGGACCAGATCGCGTACACGGGCCCGACGTTCAGCGACACCAGCGCCCTGGCCATGAACACGAAGGAGATCAGGTATCCGACCACCACCACGACGGACGGCACGAGCTTGGTGAACCCCTCCGAGGCGCGCATCGCCAGCGTCGCCGTGACCTCGAAGGCGATCGCGAGGGCGAGCAGGACGAACGGCATCACCGGCCCTCACCGTGCTCGGCGGCGACCGCCTCGAAGACCTTCATGTCCGCCTCGAACTGCGTGCCGGGACGCGGCCAGTGCAGCGCGATCTCGGTGATGCCGAGCTCGGCGTAGCGGCCCGCGAGGTCGGCGAACGAGCCGGGCGAGTCCAGCCACGGCTCCCCGCTGAACCCCGTCATCAGGATGCGGTCGTCGATCCTGCGGCCCTCGGCCTCGCAGGCCGCGTCGAGCGCCGCCAGCCGGGAGCGCACGACGTCCTGCGGCTCCCTGCCCTCGGCATGTCCGCCGGTCACCCACCCGGTGCCGTGCCTCGCGGCGAGCCGCATGCCCCGCGGCCCGTCCCCGGCGATCACGAACGGCACGCGCGGACGCTGCACGCAGCCCGGCTCCGAGACGACGTCCCGGGCCGTGTAGTACGTCCCCTCGAAGGTCGTCTCCGGTCCGCGCAGGAGCAGGTCGAGCAGCTCGACCCACTCGGCGAACCGGGAGGCGCGCTCGCCGGGCGTCCAGTCCTCCCCGCCGAGGACGCCGGCGTCGGAGGCGCGTCTGGTGCCGCCCGACCCGATGGCCACCGACAGCCGCCCGCCGCTCACATGGTCGATCGTCTTGATCGCGTGCGCGGTGGGGACGGGATGGCGGAAGTTCGGCGAGGTGACCAGCGTGCCGAGCCGCACCCGGGAGGTGACCGCGGCGGCCGCGGCCAGCGTCGTGTAGGCGTCGTACCAGGGCGTCGCGCCGCGCCACGCGAGATGGTCGTACACCCAGGCGTGCCGGAACCCGAGGTCCTCGGCGCGCCGCCACAGCCGCCCGGCCTCCGGCCAGGACTGCATCGGCCACATCACGGTGCCGATCCTCGGTGTGCTGGTCACCGGTACCTCCGCTCTCCCGTACGCCCCGGGACGTCCCCCGGGCGGATTCCGTCACCCAAATAGATCACGACCGGGCCCGCGCGAGCCAGCGGTGCAGCGCCCACCACCAGTTCGCGGCGCGGGACACCGCCGCCCCCGACGACGGGTCCAGCAGCGGGCGCCCGGTCAGCTCCTGCAGGCGGCGGATGCGGTACTTGACCGTGTTGCCGTGGACGTGCAGCGCCGCGGCCGTCGGCTCGATCCGCCCGCCGTGGTCGAGGTAGGCGAGCGCGGTCTCGGCCAGTTCGACGTGGAACGGGTCGTCGGGGTCGAGACCGCCCGGCAGCGCGGCGGCGAGCAGCCCGCCGAGCTCCGGCTCCGCGTCGGTGGCGGTGAGCAGCGCGAGATCGGTGAGCTCCCGCGTCCCGGCCAGCCCGGCGGCGGCGCCCGCCCGCAGCGCCCGCCGTCCCAGCGCGTACATCGGCGCGATCTCGGCGGGACGGGCGGGCGGCGCGGCAACCAGCAGCGGACCGGCCGGCCTGCCGGGCGCGCCGTGCGGATCGGGGAGCCGCGCGACGAGCGCCGCGAGCCGCCCGTCGACCAGCCCGCACAGCCCCGGCCCCGCCGCGAGGAGCTCGGTCTCCAGCCGCGCCGCGACCGCCGGGTCGCTGACGTCGGAGACCACGCAGTGGTAGGCGCAGGCCGGGTCGAGCGGGGCGAGCACCGGGACGGCCTCGCCGTGCAGGAGCTGCCGGAGCATCTGCACGCGGCCCTCCCGCTCGGTACGGGCCATCTCCAGCTCCGCGACCCGGTGCGCGTGGACCATCCGGTGGACGAGCGCCGTGGTGATCTCGTCGATGCGGGTGACGCCGTCGAGCAGCACGGCGTCCGGGACGCCGGTCCGGCGGCCGTCGGCAACGAGCGTCCGGACGAGATGGGCGCGGCCCGCCTGGAATCCGTCCAGGAACGCCGCGACGGGCACGCCCTGCCGCGCCCGGTCCGAGCCGAGCCGCTCCGCCGCGGCCAGGACGTCCTCCCCCGGCCTGCCGGTCCGCACGGCCGCGAGCACCCCCCGCACGAGCGCGCGGGTGTGCCGCCTCGTCTCCTCCTCGGGCAGCGCCGCCACCATCTCCGACTTGCTCCGCGCGGCGCGCACGGTCGCCTCGATCACCGCCGGATCGTCGGTGCGGTCGGTCAGCAACCGCAGGAACCGGTCGCCCGCACTGGCCTCCATCCCCCCATTCTGCGCCCTCGTTGTCCCGGCCGGACAACCGGCCTCGCGGCATTTGGACGACCTCGGTCTAGCCGGACCGCCGGGCGGTGGTGTTCGGTGGTGCAAACTACCCGAGGAGTGCGCCGATGTCCGACGAGGACGAGTTCCTGGAGAAGCTGCCGACCGACCTGATCTTCCGGCTGCCCCCGTCGTTCGACGACGTCGAGGACGAGCGCCGGCACCGCAAGGAGCGCCTGACCGCCGCGCTGCGCATCTTCGGCAAGTTCGGGTTCGAGGAGGGCGTGGCCGGCCACATCACCGCCCGCGACCCCGAGCGCACCGACCACTTCTGGGTCAACCCGTTCGGCATGTCGTTCAAGCACATCAAGGTCAGCGACCTCATCCTGGTGAACCACCAGGGCCAGGTCGTCGAGGGCCGCTACCCCGTCAACGAGGCCGCGTTCGCGATCCACTCGCAGGTGCACCAGGCCCGGCCGGACGTCGTGGCCGCCGCGCACAGCCACTCCACGTACGGGCGGGCGATCTCCGCGCTCGGCCGGAAGCTGGAGCCGATCACGCAGGACGTCTGCGCGTTCTACCAGGACCACGGCCTGTTCGACGACTACACCGGCGTCGTCACCGACCTGGAGGAGGGCAAGCGCATCGCCGCGGCCCTCGGCGGCACCAAGGCCGTCATCCTCCGCAACCACGGCCTGCTCACCGTCGGCGACACCGTGGACGCCGCCGCCTGGTGGTTCATCACGATGGAGCGCTCGTGCCAGGTGCAGCTCCTCGCCAAGGCCGCCGGGCAGGTCGTCCCCATCGAGCACGACAACGCCGTCCTCACCCACGGGCAGATCGGCAACGACCTCGTCGGCTGGATCAACTACCAGCCGCTCTACGACCAGATCACCAGGGAGCAGCCCGACCTGTTCGAGTGACCCGCGGGCCGGTCAGCGCTCGGTGAGCGGCAGCAGCACCCGGAAGCGGGTGTCGCCCGGCAGCGACTCGACGCGGATGTCGCCGCCGTGCCGGCCGGCGACGATGCGCCAGGAGATGTCGAGCCCGAGGCCGGTGCCCTGCCCGACCGGCTTCGTGGTGAAGAACGGGGTGAAGATCCGGTCCAGGTCGTCCTCGGCGATGCCCGTCCCGGTGTCGCCGATCTCCACGAGCGCGTGGTCGTTCTCGCGCGCGGTGCGGATCGTGAGGGTCCCCGACCCCTGCATCGCGTACAGCGCGTTGACGATCAGGTTCGTCCAGACCTGGTTCAGCTCGGCCGCGTAGACGGGGACGGGCGGCAGGCCGGGGTCGTAGTCGGTCTTCACCGTCACGTCCGGGCCGATCTTGCGTTTCAGCATGGTGAGCGTGCTGTCGAGCAGCTCGCGCAGGTCGGCCCGCAGGTAGGCGGCGCGGTCGAGCTGGGAGTACTGGCGCGCCGAGTCCAGCAGCGCGGTGATGCGGCCCATCGCGTCGGCGATCTCCGCCTGGAGCTGGGCGACCTCCAGCACCTCGGCGAGCCAGCGCACCGCCGCCGGCAGGTGCCCGCCCGCCGCCAGCGCGACCTCCTCGGCCTGCCCGGTCCCGATCCCTGCCGCGACCAGGCCCGGCGCGAGGTCCCAGGCGTCCGCGACGCCGTGCTCCTCCAGCCAGTCGGCCAGCTCGTCCTCGGCGTCGCTGACCTCCAGGGGGCTCCGACGGGCTCCCGGCCGCGCGGGCGCCGGGCGCAGCGACGCGAGCGCGCCCAGCCGGGTGCAGTCGACGCCTTCGGCCGCGAGGTCGGCCAGCCTCGCCTGCGCGCCGAGCAGCCGGTCGCCGAGCTCGGCGCTGGCCCGCGCGGCCGCCGCGGCGGGGTTGTTCAGCTCGTGGGTCAGCCCGGCGGTGATCGTGCCGAGGGCGGCGAGGCGCTCGACCTGGTCGACGACCCGCCGGCTGTTGGTCATCCCGAAGAACACGCCCTCCAGCAGGTGGGTGGCCATCGGGAACCACTTGCGGACCGCCGTGGCGAACTTGCGGGCCGGGAGCGCGAACACCCGCGCGGGACGCGTCGCCCGCAGCGTGTGCTGGTACCGCTGCTCGATCTTGTCGCCCAGGTACGCCTGCACGGCGCCGCCGTAGGTGCCGGCACGGTCCGTCCGGGTCACCTCCACGAGATGGTCCCGGACGTTCTGGGTCATCACCATCTCGCCGTCCAGGAGCACGTACAGGAACTCGGCGGGCTCGCCCTGCGCGCAGATCACGCCGTCGGCGGGGTACTCCGCGACGTGCCCGCACGCCGACAGCCAGCCGAGCTTCTCGTCGTCGAGGTCCTCGAAGAGGAACAGCCCGCGCAGAACCTCCGGTGACACCGTGCCGCTCATGCCTGCTCCAGGTAACGGTGGACGAGGGCGACGGCCATGGCGCCGTCGCCGACCGCGGAGGCGACCCGCTTCATCGACTCCGCGCGGACGTCGCCGGCGGCGAACACGCCGGGGACGCTGGTCTCCAGGTGGTAGGGCTGGCGGGCGAGCGGCCAGCCGGCGGGGCGGCGGCCCCCGGCGACGAGGTCGGGGCCCGTCAGCACGTAGCCGCGCGCGTCGCGCTCGACGAACCCGCCGAGCCATCCCGTGCCGGGCTCGGCGCCGATGAACACGAACAGCCAGTGCGCGTCGATCGTCTTCTTGCCGCCCGGCCACGCGAACGTGAGCCGCTCCAGCCGGCCCGCGCCCTCCGCGGCGCAGACGGTCTTGCCGGTGTGGACCTCGATGTTGGGCGTCTCGGCGATCTGCTGGATCAGGTAGTGCGACATCGACTTGTCCAGGCCGTCCGCCCGGACGACGAGGTGCACCTTGCCCGCGTATCTGGCGAGGTGCACGGCGGCCTGGCCGGCGGAGTTGGCGCCGCCGACGACCGCGACCTCCTCGCCCGCGCACGCCGGGGCCTCGGTGAGCGCGGCGCCGTAGAACACGCCGCGGCCGACGAAGTCGTCCACGCCCTCGGCGTTGAGCCGCCGGTAGGACACGCCGGTGGACAGGATGACGGCGTGCGCGGCGATCTCCGTGCCGTCCGCCAGCCGCGCCACCCGGGCCGTGCCGTGCGACTCCAGTGCGGTGACCTCGCCGGTCCGCAGCAGCTCGGCGCCGAATCTGTCGGCCTGCCGGCGGGCCCGGTCGGCGAGCTGCGCCCCGCTCACCCCGTCGGGGAAGCCCAGGTAGTTCTCGATGCGGGAGCTCTGCCCGGCCTGGCCGCCGAGGGCGCGCCGCTCCACGACGACCGTCCGGAGCCCCTCGGACGCGCCGTACACGGCCGCGCCGAGCCCGGACGGCCCGCCGCCGACGACGATCAGGTCGTAGAACCCGTTGGACGGCGCGCCGGCCAGCCCGATCGCGGACGCCAGCTCCGCGTCGGACGGCGCGGACAGCGCCGACCCGTCCGGGGTCACGATCAGCGGCAGTTCCGGGGCGCCGGCCGCGGCGACGAGCTGGGCGCCCTCCGGGTCGCCGTCCATCAGCCACGTGTAGGGCACCTGGTGGCGGGCGAGGAAGTCGCGGACCTCGTAGCAGCGGGCCGACCAGCGGTGCCCGACGACGCGCAGCTCGCCCGGCGGGCGCCGGTCGGCGCGCGCCCACGCGTCGAGCTGCGCGTCGATCACCGGGTAGAGCTTCTCCTCCGGCGGGTTCCACGGCTTCAGCAGATAGTGGTCGAGGTCGACGACGTTGATCGCGCGGATCGCGGCGTCGGTGTCGGCGTAGGCGGTGAGCAGGACCCGCCGGGCGTACGGGAACAGGTCCATGGCGCGTTCGAGGAACTCCACGCCGTTCATCTCGGGCATCCGGTGGTCGGCGAGCAGCACGGCCGTGTCGTCGCCGCGCAGCCGCAGCTCGCCCAGCGCGTCCAGGGCCTGCGGGCCGGACTCGGCGCGCACGATCCGGTACGACTCGGCGTACCTGCGGCGCAGGTCACGCGCCACGGCCCGGGACACGCCCGGGTCGTCGTCGACGGTCAGAAGCACCGGCTTGGACAACGCGACTCCCTCTTTTCCCGCACATCCCCGGAGGAAAGCCTACGTCGCTTCGGCGGCCCCGGGCGCGGGGCGGTGCCGCGGGATCGGTCATCATCGATGGCATGGACCTGCGTGTTGCCCTGATCGGATACGGCACCGGCGGCTCGGTGTTCCACGCCCCGCTGATCTCGTCGGTGCCGGGAATGCGGCTGGCCGCGGTCGTGACGGGGAACCCCGGCCGGCAGGAGGCCGTCCGCGAGCGGTACCCGGAGGCGGAGGTGTTCGGCAGCGCCGACCGCCTCTGGAGCGCGCCGGAGGGCTACGACCTGGTCGTGGTCACGGCGCCGAACCGGCAGCACGTTCCGCTGGCCCGGACGGCGCTGACCTCGGGCGTCCCGGTCGTGGTGGACAAGCCGGTCGCGGCCTCGGCGGCGGACGCCCGGTCGCTGGCGGCGCTGAGCGCCGTGCGGGGGCTGCCGGTGTTCCCGTTCCACAACCGGCGCTGGGACGGCGACTACCGGACCGTCCGGCGGCTGATCGCCTCCGGCGTCCTCGGCGACATCCGGCGGCTGGAGTCGCGGTTCGAACGCTGGCGTCCGGAGGTGAAGGCGGGCTGGAAGGAGAGCACCGACCCCCGCGACGCGGGCGGCATCCTGTTCGACCTCGGCTCCCACCTCGTCGACCAGGCGGTCGCGCTGTTCGGCCGCCCGGAACGGGTGTTCGCCGAGATCGACACGCGCCGCGGCGGCGCGGGAACCCCCGACGACGTGTTCGTGGCGCTGGCCCACCCGGGCGGCACCCGCTCCCACCTGTGGATGAGCGCGACGGCGGCGCAGTTCGGCCCGCGGTTCCGGGTGCTCGGAAGCCGGGGGTCCTACACGGTGTCCGGCATGGACGCGCAGGAGGAACAGCTCCGCGAGGGCCTCACTCCCAAAGACCCCGGCTACGGCATCGCGTCACCGGATGCGCACGGCCTGCTCGGCGTCCCCGGCAAGGAGGCGGCCGAGCCCACCGAGCCCGGCGCCTACCACGACTTCTACGCGAGCGTCGTCCGCGCCCTCCGCGACGGCGCGCCCCCTCCGGTGAGCCTCGCCGACGCGATCACCGGGCTGGAGGTCATCGAGGCCGCGGTCCGCTCCGCCGGCGAGAACGCCGTCGTCGCACTCGACGATCAGTAGCGCAGGTCGGCCAGCACCCCGTAGTGGTCGGACGGGACGACGCCGTCCACCGGCCGCTCGCCGATCAGCTCGCAGTGGACGGGATGGCCGGCGCCGCCCGCGCGCGGCCACGCCGAGAAGATGTAGTCGATCCGGCGGTCGGGCCACAGCACCGGCCGCGTCCAGTGGTTGGCCCGGCTCCAGGTGTGCCCGGGGGTGCCGTCCCCCGCCATCTCCCAGGCGTCGTAGAAGACCACGCCGGGCGCCGCGGCGGCGGCGCGCCCGGTCAGCATGCGGATCTCGTCGGAGTCGGGCGCCGCGTTGAAGTCCCCGCACACCACGACCGGCGCGTCGTTCCGCCCGGCCTGGCGGACGAAGCCGCCGAGGGCGCGGACCTGCTCCTGGCGCTGCGCGCTGTGGCCGAGCTTCCAGCCGAGGACGGTGCCGAAGACGTGGACGGGGCCGCGCGGCCCGTCCGCCCTGGCGTGCACCGCGTGGCCGGAGTCGAACTGCTCCTGCTGGAAGCCGAGCTGCTGGCGCCCCACCTGGCCGAGGGGCCAGCGGGACAGCAGCGCGATCCCCGACCTGCCCCCGCCGGCGGCCGGGGCGCCGCGGAACACGGTGTGCGGCAGGCCGAGCGCCTCCGCGAGCCGGTCGGCCTGCGCGTCGTCGTCGTCCTCCCACGCCTCGGCCAGGACGACGATGTCGGGCGCGGCGTCCCGGAGGGTCGCGATGATCGCCGGCTCCCGTTCGCGCCAGGGGCCGTGGCGGTCCCAGACGTTCCAGGTCGCGACGCGGACCGTGGTCTCGATCTGCGGGCCGTACGGCTGCTCGATGTCATAAGGCATGACGCGAGCGTCTCAGTGCGCGCGGCGGGCCGCCAGGATCCCGGCCGTGAATCAGAGGACGGAGACGTGGATGTGGTCGTAGTGGTTCGCGGTGATGCTGCCGCGGTCCTCCATCTGGCGCCAGCCGCCGCTGCTGCGGAAGTCGTAGATGCGCTGCTTCCAGATGATGTACTTGAGGCCCAGCCTGGAGGCGTTGCCGATCAGGTACTGGGCGACGTTGTCGCCGTGCGCCTGGGCGGAGGCGCTCGGCATGCCGCCGCCGGTGCTCTCCATGAAGTCGCAGGCGGTGCCGGAGCCGTGGTCCTGCGGGTCGCCGGGACGCGCGCAGCCGATCGTGGGGAACGGGCCGAACTTGCCGTCGATCTCCACGAGGACGTTCCGCATGCGCGAGGTCATGGAGTTGCCGACGATCGGGGACTTGGTGCCGCTCGCCCCGTCGGGGCGGCCGCTGCCGCCGCCGCCCGTGGGCGCCTGCGTCTGCGTCACCTGGGGCTTGTACTTGGCCAGCAGCTTCGTGACGCGGGTGCGCTGGCTCTTCAGGTCCTTGATCTCCTTCTCGACCGCGTCGAGCTTCTTGCGGGCCGTCTCGTTCGACTGCTCCGCCTTGGCGGTGAGGGTCTTCAGGTTCTCCAGGCGGCGGCCGTTGTTGCGGCTGATGTGCTCGATCACGGCGGCGTCGTGGACGGCGGCGCCCGGCTCCGCGGAGGAGATGATCGGGATCACGTCGAGCCGGCCGGTCATGTAGGAGGTGGAGGCGAGGCGGGCGACGTCGGCCCGCGCGGCGTCGTACTCCCGGTCGACGCGGGCGGCGTCCGCTCCGGCGCGCTCGGCGGCCTTCTTCGCCGCCTCCAGCGTGACGAGCTCGCCGCGGTACTCCTTGGACAGCTTCTCGGACTCCGCCTTGAGCTTGGCGTACTTCTTCTTCAGGTCGTCGTCCGGCGCCTGCGGGAGGCTCGCGGCGCTCGCGGCGCTCCCGGAGGCCGGGGGCAGCGCCATCGCGACGCCCGCCGCGAGGGCCAGCGCCGCCAGGCGCCGCGACGTTCTCCGCCCGCCCGTCGCGCGAGCCGTCCTGCCGGGGGGATCGAGGGCCGCCACAGATCACTCCTAGATAACAAAGCTCAGGATTGGCGGCACGCTACCACAATCGCCCATTTAGCCTCATACGCTTCACAAAACACATAGAGTCACCCACGGGCTACCGGAGGGCCGGCCCGTACACGACCGAGGGGCCGGGTCCGCCTCGCGGCGGGCCCGGCCCCTGCCCCGGCGTCGCCGGGAGGCGCGCCGCCCGGCCGGCGGAGCGCTCCCGGTCACGGCCCGACGAGCTCCTCCCAGCGCGGGATCCGCGGCCGGGACAGCAGCCGCAGACCCGCCTCGGCGACCGTCCGGTCCCCCTTGCGGTTGTTGCACCTGCCGCAGGCCAGGACCGTGTTCTCCCAGGTGTCCCCGCCGCCGCGCGACTGCGGGTGGACGTGGTCGATGGTGTTGCCGCGCTTGCCGCAGTAGCAGCACAGGCCCCGGTCGCGCAGGTACACGCCGCGCTTGCTCCACGGCGGGCGCCTGCCGTGCCGCCAGCGCATCGCCACGTACCGGACGAGCCGCAGGACCCGCGGCACCGGGAACCGGCCGAAGGTCCGGCCCTCCTCGGCCTCCTCGACGACCGCCACCTCGCGCACCAGCATGCGGATGGCGTGCCGCAGGTCCACCCTTTGTAAGGGCTCGTACGACGCGTTCAGGACGAGCACGTTCACCGGGTCACCTCCCCACACCTGTGCCGCTCCCCCGCCAGGATTCGAACCTGAATATCCGCATTAACGGTGCGGCGTTCTTCCGTTGAACCACAAGGGAATACTCCGGCAATTCTGGAGGCTCCCGGGCATTCCCGGAAGCCTCCATAAGAATGCCGATGCGGCGGTGGCGGAGGCAACGTGTTTTCGGACTCTTCGGCGGCCGCGACGCCCGGAGGGCGGCCGGGTGCGGTGGTCAGGGCGCGGCGGGCAGGGCGGTGACGGCGGCCTGGTATTCCATGGACTCGCGTTCCATCCGGAAGCCGAGTTCCTCGTTGACGGCGAGCATGTGGACGTTGTCGCCGGCGTTGTCGGTCTCGATCTCGCGGACGCCGGGGCACGCCCCGGCCAGCCAGTCGAGCATGGCCGCCTTCACCCAGATGCCGAGGCGCCTGCCGCGGTGCTCGGGGACGACGGCGGTGTCGTACTGGGCGGCGCGGCCGGTGCAGCCGTACGGGACGACGACCTCGGTGAACCCCGCGATGACGCCGCCGGAGAGGGCCGCGACGGTGTACAGGTCGTCGCCGCGCTTGGCGACGACCTCGGCCATCTCGCGGACGCGGTGCGCGTCCCAGGGGGTCCCCTCGTACTCGGCGAGGTCGGCCATGGAATGTTTGGCGCGGGCGAGCGCGGCGGCGTGCTCGTCCGGCACCGTGCCCCGCCACCGGACGAGGTCGTAGCCGGCGTGCTCCTCGGCCAGGAGCCGGGCGACGTGACCTGCCGGGACGTCGTCCAGGCGCAGCAGCATGCCGCGCAGGGTCAGGACGCATTCGAAGCCGTGCGACTCCAGGAACGGGACGGCCGGGGTGCCCGCGAGCACCTGCGCGATCACGCTGGTGCGTCCGTCGGCGCGCAACCCCCCGGCGGCGACGGCGAGCAGCCGGCGGCCGAGCCCGCGGCGGCGGTGCGCGGGGCGGACCTGGATGTCGATCTCGGCGGGACGGCCGGTGCCGGGCTCGCCGGGCAGCCGGAGCGCCGCCACCGCGGCCATGTGCCCGCCGCCGGTCACGGCCCACAGCCTCCGCCGCGACCCGGGTTCCGCGCCGAGCAGCAGCCGGGCCGTGCGCTCCGGGTCGGGGGCGGGCTCCGCCGCGGGGTCGGCGGCGTGGACGGCCGCGAGCACGCCGTGCCACTCCCGGATCTGCGCGTCCGTCGGATCATCGAGCGCGATGACGTCCATCCGACTGTTCTACCTGATCGTCGCGCGGCGTGACCGCGACCCTCGGCAACCGGGGGTTTCGGCCGGCGAAGAACGGCGGTCAGCGGCCGCGCGAGAACGCCTCCAGGATGCGCTCGGCGGCGAGGGCGGGGGTGAGGGCGCCGTCGGCGACCTCGCGTTCCAGCCGCGGCGCCAGTCTCCGCACCTCGGGGTGCGCGTCCAGCTCGGTGAGGAGCCGCTCGCGGACCATCGCCCACGTCCAGCCGACCTGCTGCCGCCGCCGCCTGCTCTCCAGCTCGCCGGACTCGCGCAGCCGCTCCTGGTGCTCGACGAGCTTGCCCCACACCTCGTCCAGGCCGGTGCCCTCCTTGGCGCTGCAGGTCAGGACGGCGGTGTCGCGGATCCGCTCGTCGCTGCGCAGCAGCCGCAGCGCGCCCGACAGCTCGCGGGCGGCGCGCACGGCCTCCATCTTGTGCTCCCCGTCGGCCTTGTTGACGGCGATGACGTCGGCCAGCTCCAGGACGCCCTTCTTGATGCCCTGCAGCTGGTCGCCGGTGCGGGCGAGGGTGAGGAACAGGAACGAGTCGACCATGTCGGCGACGGTGGTCTCGGACTGGCCGACGCCGACCGTCTCGACGAGGACGACGTCGTACCCGGCGGCCTCCATGACGACCATCGCCTCGCGGGTGGCCTTGGCGACGCCGCCCAGGGTCCCGGCGGTGGGCGAGGGCCGGATGAACGCGTCCGGGTCGACGGCGAGGCGCTGCATGCGGGTCTTGTCGCCGAGGATGCTGCCGCCCGTCCGGGTCGAGGACGGGTCCACGGCCAGGACCGCGACCTTGTGCCCCTCGCCCGTCAGGCGGGTGCCGAGCGCGTCGATGAACGTGGACTTGCCGACGCCCGGCACCCCGGTGATCCCGACGCGGCGGGCGTTCCCCGCGTGCGGGGTCAGCTCGACCAGGAGCTTCTGCGCGAGTTCCCGGTGGTCGGGACGGCTCGACTCCACGAGCGTGATCGCCCGCGCGATCCACGCCCGCGACCCGTCCAGGACCCCGGCCGCGTAGTCGTCGAGGCCCGGCTTCACTTGTTCGCGTGGCCCAGCGCGGCGGTCAGCTCGTCAAGCAGGCCGATCGCCGCGTCCGCCAGGACGGTGCCGGGCGGGAAGATCGCCGCGGCGCCGGCGGCGCGCAGCTCGTCGAAGTCGCCCGGCGGGATGACCCCGCCGACGACGATCATGATGTCGCCGCGGCCGAGCGCGGACAGCTCCTCGCGCAGCGCGGGCACGAGCGTGAGGTGGCCGGCGGCGAGGGAGTTGACGCCCACGATGTGGACGTCGGCCTCGACGGCCTGCCGGGCGACCTCGGCCGGGGTCTGGAACAGCGGGCCCACGTCGACATCGAAGCCGAGGTCGGCGAACCCGGTCGCGATCACCTTCTGGCCGCGGTCGTGGCCGTCCTGGCCCATCTTGGCGACGAGGATGCGGGGGCGGCGCCCCTCGGCGTCCTCGAACGCCGCGGTCGCCGCCCGGGCCTTCTCGATCGCCGTCACCCTGCCTGCTTCCTCCCTGTACACACCGGAGATCGTACGGATCTGCGCGGAGTGGCGCCCGTACGCCTTCTCCAGCGCGTCCGAGATCTCCCCCACGGTCGCCTTGGCGCGGGCGGCGTCGATGGCGAGGGCGAGGAGGTTGTGCTCCAGGCCCCGCTCCCGGGTCCCCTTCTCGGCGGCGCCGGCGGCGCGGGTCAGCGCGTCCAGCGCGGCCAGCGTCGCGGGCTCGTCGCGCTCCTCGCGCAGGCGGCGCAGCTTGTCGATCTGCTGCGCGCGGACGGACGCGTTGTCGACCTTGAGGACCTCGATCTCCTGCTCGGTGTCGGCGCGGTACTTGTTGACGCCGATGACGGGCTGCCGCCCGGAGTCGATACGGGCCTGGGTGCGGGCGGCGGCCTCCTCGATGCGGAGCTTGGGCAGCCCCTCGTCGATCGCCTTGGCCATGCCGCCGGCCTCCTCGACCTCGGTGATGTGGCCCCACGCGCGTCGGGCGAGGTCGTAGGTGAGCCGCTCGACGTAGGCGCTGCCGCCCCACGGGTCGATGGTGCGGGTCGTCCCGGACTCCTGCTGGAGGAGCAGCTGGGTGTTGCGGGCGATCCGGGCCGAGAAGTCGGTCGGCAGGGCGAGGGCCTCGTCCAGCGCGTTGGTGTGCAGCGACTGGGTGTGGCCCTGCGTGGCGGCCATGGCCTCGATGCAGGTGCGGGCGACGTTGTTGTAGACGTCCTGCGCGGTGAGGGACCAGCCGGACGTCTGGGAATGCGTCCGCAGCGACAGCGACTTGGGGTTCTGCGGGCCGAACGCCTTCACCAGCCGCGCCCACAGCAGGCGGGCGGCGCGGAGCTTGGCGACCTCCATGAAGAAGTTCATCCCGATCGCCCAGAAGAACGACAGGCGGGGCGCGAACGCGTCGATGTCCAGGCCCGCGTCGCGTCCGGCGCGGATGTACTCGACGCCGTCGGCGAGGGTGTAGGCGAGCTCCAGGTCGGCCGTGGCCCCGGCCTCCTGGATGTGGTAGCCGGAGATCGAGATGGAGTTGTACTTCGGCATCCGCTGCGAGGTGAACGCGAAGATGTCGGAGATGATCCGCATCGACGGCTGCGGCGGGTAGATATAGGTGTTGCGGACCATGAACTCCTTGAGGATGTCGTTCTGGATGGTCCCGGCGAGCGCCTCCGGCTCCACCCCCTGCTCCCGCGCGGCGGCGATGTAGAGCGCGAGGACGGGCAGGACGGCGCCGTTCATGGTCATCGACACGCTCATCTTGTCCAGCGGGATGCCGTCGAAGAGCTGCCGCATGTCGTAGATGGAGTCGATCGCCACGCCCGCCATGCCGACGTCGCCGGAGACGCGCTGGTGGTCGGAGTCGTAGCCGCGGTGGGTGGCGAGGTCGAACGCGACCGACAGGCCCTTCTGCCCCGCAGCGAGGTTGCGCCGGTAGAAGGCGTTGG
This sequence comes from Spirillospora sp. NPDC048819, assembly GCF_040650055.1. NCBI lineage: Bacteria > Bacillati > Actinomycetota > Actinomycetes > Streptosporangiales > Thermomonosporaceae > Spirillospora > Spirillospora sp. NPDC048819. Next base: position 62,156 of record NZ_JBEZGN010000028.1, read on the forward strand.
ACTCCTCGGCGGTGGAGAAACCGGCGTACTGCCGGATCGTCCACGGCTGCGTCGCGTACATCGCCGGGTAGGGGCCGCGCAGGTACGGCGCGATGCCCGGGTAGGTGTCGAGGAAGTCGAGCCCGGCCAGGTCGTCGCCGGTGTAGAGGGGGCGGACGCCGATGCCCTCAGGGGTGTCCCAGGTCTGGGCCTCGGGGTCCGCGCCGGTCGTCTCGGCGGCCGCGGCGCGCCAGCGCTTGGCGGCCTCCTCGGCCGGGGGCGCCGTCCCGAGCTCGATCTCGGTGAAGTCGGGGATCATTCGTTCACTCCCAGATCGTGGAGGGTGGTCTCCAGCGCCTCGATCGCGTCGCATCCCGCGTACACGCCGGCGGTGACGCCTTCAGGGACCCCCTCGTAGGTTCCCTTACCCGCGAGCCAGACCTTCACTGCACCCGCTTCGCGCAGAACCCGGGCAGCCTCGGCGGCCTGTTCCTCGTACAGCCTGTCGCTGGAGCAGAGGCAGGCGACGGTCGTCCCGGACGTCCCGAACTCCTCGGGCGCGCCGGTGACCGTCTCGATCCCGCCCGCCTGGAAGAGGTTCGCGGCGAACGACGCGCGCGCCGTGTGGACGGCGATGGGCCCGAGCGTGGCCAGGAACACCTTGGGGCGGGCGCCCGTCGCCTCGGCGTGGGCGTCGGAGCGGTCGCGGAGGGCCTCGAAGTCCTGCGCGTACGTGACGACGGGGAGCCCGCCGCGCGGCTCCCGGGGCGCCGGCGCCCTCTCGGGCAGGGTCTCGGCGAGGTTGGGGAACTCGCTGACACCGGTGAGCGGGGCCTTGCGCCGGGCGATGTCCTCGCGGCGGCGCGCCCATGTCGCGGCGAGCCGGCGGGCGACGAGCCCCGATTCGAGGGCGGCGCCGAGGCCCCCCGCCTTCTCGATCTCGGTGAACCAGGTCCAGGCGGCCTGGGCGAGCCCCTCGGTGAGGCTCTCGGCGTACCAGGAGCCGCCGGCCGGGTCGACGACGCGGGCGAGGCTCGACTCCTCCAGCAGCAGCGTCTGGGTGTTGCGGGCGATGCGGCGGGCGAAGTCGTCCGGGAGCCCGAACCGGGCGTCGAACGGCTGGACGGTGACCGCGTCGGCGCCGCCGGTCCCGGCGGCGAACGTCGCGATCGTGGTCCGGAGCATGTTCACCCACGGGTCGCGCCGCGTCATCATCGCCGACGACGTCACGGCGTGGACGCGCGCGGACGTGCCCTCGGCGGCCCCGCTGACCTCCGCGACCCGCGCCCACAGGCGGCGGACGGCGCGGAGCTTGGCGATCGAGGAGAACTGGTCGGCGGTCACGGCGAGGCGGAACTCGATCTGCCCGAACGCCTCGTCCACGCTCAGGCCCGCGCCGGTCAGCGCGCGCAGGTAGGCGACGCCCGCCGCGACGGCCGCCCCGAGCTCCTCGGCGTCGCCGCCGCCCGCGTCGTGGTACGGGGTGCCGTCGGCGACCACGGCGCGCAGTCCCGGGAACTCGCGGACGCAGCGGACGGCGAGCGCGGCGGCCTCGGCCGGGGAGCCGGGCGTACCGGTGCGGGCGGCCAGCCCGAGCGGGTCGGCGCCGAGGTTGCCGGACGCGTCCGCCGCGTTCCCGCGCTCGGCGGCCAGGGAAAGGAACGCCTCCGCGGCCTCGGCCGTGTGCTCCCCCGCCTCCAGGACGACCGGCGCGAGGTCCAGCAGGACGCCGCGCAGCGCCTCGGGGAGCCCGGCGACCGGCAGCCCGCCGTCGCCGAGCCGCAGCCAGACGGAGGTGGCGCCGTTCTCCAGGTCGGCGAGGACCGCCTCCCGGGTGACCGCCGGATCGGGGTGCGCGTGCCGCTGCCGGACGTCCCATCCGGCGAGGCCCTCGCCGTCCGGCCGCACCTCGCGGACGTAGGGGGCGAGGCCGGGGCGTCCCGGCGGGGCGTCGCCCCGCGCGTAGAGCGCGGCGATCGGCACTCCGTCGTACGACTCGCGGGTCAGCAGACCCTCGATGTCGTCGAGGGGGGTGTCCTCCGTCGCCGCGCCGGACTTGCGCAGCACCCCCTTCACCATCTCCCGCCACCGGCCGCGTTCGGCCGGGGGGAAGGCGGCGGCCAGTTCGAGTTCCTCAGGCGGCACCGTCATGCCCTGGATCGTAGGCGAGCGACCGAATCCGGCTCTAAAGCGGGTCCCGCTGACCAGAAACCGGCGCGCGGAGGCCGGTGCGCCGGAGCCGTGCGCCGGTTAACGGTGCGGCGCGCGGGAAGGGTGAGCGCATGACCTTGGATTCCCTCCCCGGCGACCTCTACCTCATGCAGGAACTGCTCGACGAGCGCGAGAAGGAGATCGTCGGGCGGGTGCGGGCCTTCCTGGAGTCGAAGGTCGCGCCGATCGCGAACGACTGCTGGGCGCGGGCGAGGTTCCCGTTCGACCTGATCCCCCAGTACGGGGAGCTCGGCATCGCCGGGCTCCCCCACGACGAGTGCCCGGGCGAGAAGCCGAGCAGCCTGCTCACCGGGTTCCTGGCGATGGACATGGCCCGGGTCGACCCGTCCATGGCCACGTTCTTCGGCGTCCACGCGGGCCTCGCCATGGGCAGCATCGGCCGGTGCGGCTCGCCCGAGCAGCGCGCGAGGTGGCTGCCGGCGATGGGGCGGATGGAGAAGATCGGCGCGTTCGCGCTCACCGAGCCGGAGGGCGGGTCGGACGTGGCGCTCGGCCTGCGCACCACCGCGCGCCGCGACGGCGACACCTGGGTGCTGAACGGCGCGAAGCGGTGGATCGGCAACGCGACGTTCGCCGACCACACCGTCGTCTGGGCCAGGGACGAGGCGGACGACCAGGTCAAGGGTTTCGTCGTCGGCAAGGACACGCCCGGCTTCACCGCCACCCGGATCGAGAACAAGATCGCGCTGCGGACCGTGGAGAACGCCGACATCGTGCTGGCCGACTGCCGCGTCCCGGAGGCGGACCGGCTCGCGGGCGCGAACGGCTTCAGGGACACGGCGGCGATCCTGCGCCGGACCCGCAGCGGCGTCGCCTGGCAGGCCGTCGGGGTGATGCTCGCCGCCTACGAGATCGCCCGCGCCTACGCGGTGGAGCGCGAGCAGTTCGGCCGGCCGATCGCCCGCTTCCAGCTCGTCCAGGACCTGCTGGTCAAGATGCTCGGGAACGCCACCGCCTCGCTCGGCATGGTGGTGCGGCTGGCCCAGCTCCAGGACGACGGCCTCTACCGCGACGAGCACTCGGCGCTCGCCAAGGCGTACTGCACCAGCCGCATGCGGGAGGTGGTCGGCTGGGCGCGCGAGCTGATGGCCGGCAACGGGATCGTGCTCGACTACGACATCGGCCGGTTCGTCGCCGACGCGGAGGCGCTGTACTCCTACGAGGGCACCCGGGAGATCAACACGCTGATCGTCGGGCGCGCGGCGACGGGGCTCGGGGCGTTCGTCTGACGGCCCCCACGGCGGCGTCCACGGCATACCCCGGAAGGGCACCCGGCGGGGGGCGTTGCTAGAGTTCGGCGTCGTAGCCCCCAACGGAACCTGTGAGGAAGACGAACGCATGTCGACAGGCAGCCACGCCGGGCGCCCGAAGTCCTGGGTCGCCGTGGCCATCATCTTCGTCGGTTTCGTCGTCGGCGGCGTGGGCCTCGTCATGGGCCCCGACTGGATCGTGTTCGGGGTCGGGGCGGCGCTGGCCGTGATCGGCGGCATCTTCGCGCTGGCCGTCGACATCATGACCGACGTCGTCGTCGACGAGCCCCGGCAGTAGCGGGATGTTCGGCCGCCCTCCCATCGAGGAGCGGATCGCCGCGCGGCAGCGAGAACGCGGGCCGCTCAAGCCGGGCACCGTGTTCCCGCACGGCCCCGCCAAGATGCTGTTCTTCTTCAGCCTCGGCGTGGTCGTGGTCACCCACCTCGTCGCGCTGTCGCTGTACTTCTTCGATTAGGCCGCCTGCCCCGGGGCGCGTGCCGGGGTCCGCCTAGCGGCCCCGGTCCTCGCGGTCCGGCGGGTCCTGGCGTTTGTCGCCCAGGTAGAACAGCCCCACGAGGACGAAGATCCCGACGGCGGCCAGGATGGCGAGCACGCCCATGAGAGCCGACCCGGACACGGGAACCACCTTCTTTTCTTGTGCGGTCTTTCCTGTGCGGTGTCTCTCCCGACAACTGCCCGCTGAAAGGCGGGTCAAAAGGGCGTCAAGAAGATCCCTTGGGACCGCTCCAAGCCCGTCCGGCGGGTGCGAACGGGGCGGCGGCAACGTACGGTCGAAGTGATGTGGCCGCCTGCGTCGCCCCCGAGCCAGAGGTGGTGGGATGGCCCTGCGATTCGGAATCGAGGAAGAGTACTTCGTCGTCGATCCCGTCTCCCGGGAGGTCGTTCCCCGCGCCGCGGCCGTGGTGCGGCGGGCCACCGCGGCGCTGGGCGAGCGCACCTCCACCGAGCTGGTCGACTTCCTCGCCGAGGCCAAGACGCCGCCGTGCGACGACCTCGACAAGCTCGGCGAGCAGATCCGCTCGATGCGGTCGGCGATGGCGGCCGCCGCCGCGGCCGAGGGCGTCCGGCTCGCCGCGACCGGGACGCCCGTGCTGGGCGAGGTGATCCCCGCCCCCATCGGCGCGGGCGCCCGCTACGCCGAGAGCCTCGCGGTGTACCGGGGCCTGGACGACGAGCAGAGCATCTGCTCCTGTCACGTCCACGTCGAGATGCCCGACCGCGAGCGCGCGATCCAGGTGGGCAACCACCTGCGTCCCTGGCTGCCGACGCTGGTGGCCCTGGCTGCGAACTCGCCGTACTGGGCGGGCCGCGACACCGGCCACGCCTGCTGGCGGGTGATGGCCTGGGCGCGGTGGCCGGTGGCGGGGCCGCCGCCGTTCTTCGAGTCGTCGGCGCACTACGACGATCTCGTCGGGACGCTGCTGGGCTGCGGCGCCCTGATGGACACCGGCACGATCTTCTGGGACGTCAGGCCGTCGGCGCGGCTGCCCACCGTGGAGATCCGGCTCGCCGACGTCGCCCCGACCGCCGGGGACGCCGCCGTGTTCGCCGCGCTGATCCGGGCGCTGGTGCAGGTCTCGGCCGCCGCGGTGGACGCGGGCGAGCGGGCGCCCGACCCGTCGCAGGAGATGCTGCGCGCGGCGTACTGGCTGGCCGCCCGCGACGGCCTGGCCGGAACGGGGGTGGACGTGTGCACGGGCCGTCCCGCCGGGTTCCGGGAGCTGGCCGGGGACCTGCTGGCGCATGTGCTGCCCGCGCTGCGCGACAGCGGGGACCTCGGCGCCGTCGTCCGCGGCGTCCGCCGCCTCCTGACGGGCGGGACCGGCGCCGAGCGGCAGCGCGACGCCTACCGCCGGCGCGGCCGGCTGACCGATGTGGTCGACGCCGCGATCCTGCGGGACCGGTGATCGCGGCCGAAGCGATTCGACGGTCCGCGGAAGCGATTCGACGATCTCAGAATGCGAATTTACGGTCTTCGCCCGTTTTTCGATGGTCATCAGCGGGTAGTCGTGACATTGGCCGGTCTCCGGCCGAAGTGATCATCTGACCTCGGGGGACATGAGCATGGGTCCGTCTCGCGCGACCGCCTCCCGCCGCGTACGCTCGACCCGATGCACGTGCACGCGAATATCGCCCCGAACGGAGTGACCGCGCGATGAGCCTCATGCCCGGGGGGCCGGGCACGGTGCTGCCGCGCGGCACGTTCGTCCACCCCGCGCTCTTCTACCGTGACGACGAGGAGTACCTCGCCGGCACCGTGCCGTTCATCCGCGAGGGCCGGGAGTCCGGCGAACCCGTCGCCGTCGCGGTGCCGCACCCGCGGCTCGCCCCGCTGCGCGCGGCGCTGGGCCCGGCCGCGGCCGAGGTGACGTGGCTCGACATGTCCGAGGCGGGACGCAACCCTGGCCGCATCATCCCGGGGGTGCTGCGCGGGTTCGCCGACACGCACACCGGCGGGCGCGTGCGGATCATCGGCGAGCCGGTGTGGCCCGGCCGGTCGGCCGCCGAGTACCCGGCCTGCGCGCAGCACGAGGCGCTGATCAACCTGGCGTTCGAGGGACGCGGGGTCTCGATCCTGTGCCCCTACGACGTGGCCCGCCTGGACCCCGTCGCGATCGCCGACGCCCGCGCCACCCACCCGGTGGTGATCGACCGCCAGGGCGAGCGCAGGAGCGGCGACTACGCGCCCCACCGCGTCATCCGCGCCTACAACCGGCCGCTGCCGGAGCCGCGCGGCGCGGTCTCGATGAGCTTCGACCTCGACTCGCTGCCCCTCGTCCGCGAGTTCGCGTGCCGGTGGGCGGCGCGCCTCGGCCTCGGCCCCGACGCGGTGGGCGACCTGGAACTCGCCGTGAGCGAACTGGCCGCGAACTCCTGCCTGCACGGCGGCGGGTCGGGCACCGCGCGGCTGTGGTCGGAGGACGGCCACGTCCTCTGCGAGGTCCGCGACGCCGGGACGATCACCGACCCGCTCGCCGGGCGCCGCCCCGCCGACATGAGCCCCAACGGCGGCCGCGGCATCCTCATGGTCAACCATCTGGCCGACCTCGTCCGCGTCCACACGGGCCCGGACGGCACCGCGATCCGCGTCTACATGCGCAAGTGAGGGCCGCCCCGTAGCGGTCCCCGGCGATGCCGAGACTTGACCCCGCCATCAGGTGCACCGGACGCGCGACGGGAATGATCGGTGCGGCCGATCTCACCCGATCCTTGTGGGGAACGATGCGTTTTCTTGCCCGCGCTCACCAGATGCCCGTGCGGATGATCGTCGGGGCGTTCATCCTGAACTCCGGTATGTCGAAGCTCAAGGGCGGCGACGAGGCGGCCGAGCAGACCCATGCCACCGCCAAGACCGCATATCCGTTCCTGGAGTCGCGAAATCCGCGGGAGTTCACCCGCATGCTCGGCACGACCGAGGTCGCGCTCGGCACCGCGCTCCTGCTGCCACTGGTCCCCTCGGTGGTCGCGGGCGCCGCGCTCACCGCCTTCTCGAGCGGGCTGGTCGGGCTGTACCTGCGGATTCCCGGCATGCGGGAGCCCGGCGACCTGCGTCCCACCCAGCAGGGCATCGGGCTCGCCAAGGACTCGTGGCTCGTCGGCATCGGTACCTCCCTCGTCCTGGAGGAGATCGGCCGGGCCCGCGCCGAGCGCTGCGCCCGCCGCCGCTGAGCCTGCCGCTTGACGCGGCGCGGCCCGGCCGGTGAGGATCGGCGCGTCCCCGAGGAGGCCGCGCCATGACGTCCCCGCCCCAGCCGTCCCCGCCCCAGCCGTCCCCGCCCGGGCCGTTGAACGTGCGTCCGGCGGCGGCCTCCGACACCGCGGCGATCGCCGCCCTTCTCGGCCGCGCCTTCGACGACGACCCGGTCTGGCGGTGGCTGCTGCCCGACGACGCGTCCCGCGTGCGGAGGCTGACCGGGCTGTTCGGGATCATGCTGCGCCGCGTGCACCTTCCGCACGGCGCCACGGAGGCCACGGGACGGGACGCGACCGCCGAGGCCTCGGCCCTGTGGGATCCGCCCGGGCGGTGGCGTGTGCCCGTCCGGACGCAGGCGGCCCAGGCGGGGCCGCTGCTGCGGGTCCTCGGCACGCGGGTGCCCGCCACACTGCGCACGCTCGGCGCGATCGAGAAGCACCACCCCCGGGAGCCGCACTGGTACCTGGCGGTGCTCGGCACCGATCCCGCGGCGCAGGGCAACGGGCTGGGCGGCGCCCTGCTGCGGTCCCGCCTCGACCGCTGCGACGCCGAGGGGATCCCCGCCTACCTGGAGTCCTCGAAGGAGCGGAACGTCCCCTACTACGAGCGGTTCGGGTTCAAGGTGACGCGGGAGCTCACCCTGCCGGGCACGGGCTGCCCGCCGGTCTGGCTCATGTGGCGGGCGCCCGGACGACGCCCCTGACGGTCTCCGACAGGAGTTCCGGTCATGCGGTTAAGTCCGTGTCATGGCCGGATCCGGCCACGGGCGTGTGGATGTCAAGAGGCCGGTGCCCGTACGGCGGCCGGCCGCGCCTCCGCCGCGCTCCTGCTGCCCGCCACCGGCGACTCCGGAACCGGCGAAACACGACCAAACGCGATTGGCCCGATGCGGCCACGCGGCCGGCGGCTTTCGGACGGACCACCGAACACGCTTCCCGCTGACCGCCCGCACCCGCCTACCGTCGAAGGTGAGTCACCACACCGCTCCCTCTGGTGAAGGCGACAGGTGAAGCGACATGACGACGGCCGCGACGCGCGCACCGGAGGCGCGGCTCGTCCTGGACAGGCCCGGGCCCGCCCGGGTCCAGGACTACCTCCTCGGCGGCAAGGACAACTACGCCACCGACCGCGACCTCGCCGACCGGATCCTGGAGGTCCTGCCGCAGGCGGCGGACGCGGCCCGCGCCTCCCGCGACTTCCTCGCCCGCGCCGTCCGGCTGCTCGCCGGCCGCGGCGTGCGGCAGTACCTCGATCTCGGCTGCGGGCTGCCCAGGGCCGACAACCTGCACCAGATGGCCGCCCGGCACATCGGCGGCACCCGCGTCGTCTACGTCGACGACGACCCGCTCGTCATCGCCCACGCCCGCGCGCTGCTGATCGACGGCGGCAACATCGCGGCGCTGAACGCCGACATCCGCGACCCGGCCTCGATCCTGGACAGCCCGGAGGTCCGCCGCCTCATCGACCCGGCCGAGCCGGTCGCGCTGGTGTTCTCCTCCGTCCTGCACCACCTGCCGGGCGCCTCGGACGTCGTCGCCGCGCTCGCCGGAACGGCCCCGCCGGGCAGCGCCGTGGTCGTCTCGCACGCCACGGCCGACTTCGCCCCGGCCGCGCTCGCCGAGGCCGCGCGGCTCTACCGGGAGGCGAGCACCGTCCCGATGTTCCCGCGCGGCGCCGGTGAGTTCGCGCGCCTGCTCGGACCGTTCCGCCGGCTGCCCCCCGGCCTGGTGCCGCTCCCCTCCGGGCATCCGCGGGGGACGTCCCGGGCGGGCCGTGAGCCGATCATGTACGGCGCCGTGGCCGTCCGCTGACCGTCCCGGCGGGCCCGCCCGGGACGTCCGGCGGGTGTGGGGTTGGTCACACTGAGTCGCGCGCCGGACCGCTTCCGCGCACCCGGCGTCCGCCTCGCCGCAGCACCGCTCCCGCCGGTCGTGAGGCCTTCCGCGGCCGTCACGCTGAGTCAGCCGCCGGAGCACCGCGTTAAGCCGGACCCCGTTCGCCGGTTGGAGAACGCGAAGCCGCGGCCCCTATGGTGGCGCGGATGGCGGCGAACACCCTGACTCCCCCGCGAACACAGATCGGCTCCCGCGCGGAGAAGGCGCCACGGATGGGCTGGCTCGACGCCCTGCGCGGCCTCGCCGCCCTGGTGGTGGTGTTCGAGCATTCCCTGGACGTGCTGCTGCCCGAGGTGCGCCGGACGGCCAGCCCGTGGTTCGACTTCGGACGCTACGGGGTGTTCGTGTTCTTCCTCGTCAGCGGCTATGTCGTGCCGTTCTCGCTGGAGCGGCGCGGAAGCGTCCGGCAGTTCTGGGCCGGGCGGTTCTTCCGGCTGTACCCCGCCTGGTTCGTGGCGGTGGCGCTCACGCTGACGCTCAGCGCGGCCGGCGTGTCCTACGGGCTGCCCGCCGCGCTCGCCGACCGCCCCTGGGCGGCCGCCATCGCGCACATGACCATGCTCCAGGACCTCATGGGCGTGCCGAACGCCCTCAACGTCTTCTGGACGCTGTCCTACGAGATGGTCTTCTACCTCCTGGTGACGGCGATGTTCGTCGCCGGCGTCCACCGCTCCAGCGCCCGGGTGGCGCTGGGGTTCGGCGTGGGCGCGGCGATGCTGGGCGTGGCGCTGCCGTCCGGGCTGCTGGCGTCCCGCTGGCCGGACGGGACCGTCCTCGTCACCGTGCTGCTGCTGGCCGGCGGGCTCGCGGCGATGATCGGCCGGCGGCGCGGGGTGCGCCGGGCGGGGGTCGCCGTCGTGGCGACGCTGGCGCTCGCCCTGCTGCTCCTCAACAGCCGCATCGGCGCGATCGAGAGCCTGTGCATCATCTCCGCGATGTTCGCCGGGACGGCCGTGCGGGGCGTCCAGGACGGGCGGCTGCGCACCCGGCCCGGGGCCGCGATGATCGCGGTCGTCGCGGTCTTCACGCTGGCGGCCGGCCTGCGCGCCCCCACCACGTGGGCTCTGAACGCCAACCCCGACCCCCTGGGCCCGGACTGGTCCATCGCCGTCGGCGCCGCCTGGCTGACGTTCCTCGGCGGCCTCGCGCTGCGCGACCGGCGGATGCCCCGTGCGCTGGTGTGGTCCGGGCTGGTCAGCTACTCGGTCTACCTGCTGCACCCGCTGGTCATCCAGGGGGTCTGGTACGCCGCCGGACGCGACCCGGGCGACCTTCCCGCCGTCGTGCGGCTGGGCTGGGGGGTCGTGCTGGTCACGGCCGTGCTCGGCTCCGCCGCGCTGGCGCACCGCTATGTCGAGCGACCGGCTCAGCGCCTCGGGCGCCGCCTGACCGGCCCGCGGGCGTCGCCGCGCGGCACCGCGCCGCAGCCCGCCCGGACCTGATCTCCCGCCGGACGCCGGGCGCCGGGGGGGTGATGACAGCGTTTCCCCTTCTTGCTTAAGGTGAGGCCGATTCACCCCCAGCGAGCCTTCCGGCGGAACGGATAGCGGATGACACAAGGGCCCATGCCCGCCGAGCTGCCCGACCTGCTGCGCCAGCACCTCCAGTCCGCCGTCGCAGAGATGGAGCGGGAGATCCGCGACCAGGTGCCCGAGTACGCGGGCGACGACGGCGGCGAATACGCCAAGCGGGTGGAGCGGACGGTCAGCGACACCGTCGCCTTCTTCGTCGACTCCGTCGATCATCCGAACGCCGACGCGCGCACGCTCACCGAGCTGTACATGCAGCTCGGCGAGCAGGAGGCCAGGCAGGGCCGGAGCCTGGACGCGCTGCAGAACGCGATGCGGGTGAGCAGCCAGGTCGCGTGCCGCCGCTTCATCAAGGACGCCTACCGGCTCGGGTGGTCGCGCGAGATTCTGGGCCGCCTGACCGACTCGCTGTTCATGCTGCTGGCGCGGGTCGCCGACGCGGCCGCGCAGGGGTACGCGCGCGAGCAGGGGCAGCTCGCGACCGAGCGGGAGCGCCGCCGCGACCGGCTGCGGGACCTGCTGGTCGCCGAGCCGCCGCCCGCGCAGGAGGCGATCTCCGACCTGGCGGTGGCGGCCCGCTGGGACCTGCCGAAGAGCATCGGCCTGGTCGCGCTGCCCGCCGGGGCGCCCGCGGGGGCGCGGATCCTGCCGCCCGGCGTGCTGGCCGACTGGGACGCGCCGATCCCGTTCCTCGTGGTGCCCGACCCGGAGGGCCCCGGCCAGGACCGGCTGTGGCCGGCGCTGCGCAGGCTCGGGACGGCCGCGATCGGGCCGACCGTCCCGCTCGGGCGGGGCGGTGTCTCGCTGCGGTGGGCCCGGCACGCCCTGACACTGGTGGACCGGGGGCTCCTGCCCGGCGGCGCCCCGGTCCGGTGCGTGGACCACATCGCGTCGCTGGCGACGCTGGCGGCCGACGAGCTCGTCGACGCGACCGCCGCCGCCGTCCTCGGGCCGCTGCTCGAGCTGGCCCCGGCGCGCCGCCGGCCGCTCGCCGAGACCCTGCTGACCTATCTGCAGTGCGGCGACAACGCGGTCATCGCGGCGGAGCGGCTCCACATCCACGAGCAGACCGTCCGGTACCGGCTGCGCCGCATCGCCGAGCTGACCGACGGGCGGTTCACCGAACTGGACGGCCGGCTCGACATGATGCTGATGCTGAGCTGGCTGGTGCGGACCGCCCGCGCCGAGCAGACGGCCTGACCGGGCACCCTCACAGGAACGCGGCGACGCGGGCGGCGAACTCCTCGGGCGTGACGATCTCGACGCCGAGCTTTTCGGCCTTGTCCTTCTTGGAACCGGCCTTGCCCCCGGCGACGAGGAGGGAGGTGCGGGCCGAGACCGACGAGGACGCCTTGCCGCCGGCGCGTTCGATCAGCTCGTTCACCTCGTTGCGGGACAGCCCGCCGAGCGGCCCGGACATCGCCCCGGTCGCGACGACGGACAGGCCGCTCAGGGGCAGGCCGGACGCGCCCGGCTCCCCGGGCTGCCCGGCGGCCTCGTCCGGGGCGGCCGCGCCCGGCTCGGTCAGGGTCACGCCCGCGGCGGCGAGCTTGTCGATCAGCGGGGCCAGCTCGGCGATCTCGGCGACCAGCACCGTCGCCCGCTCCGGGCCGACGCCCTCGACCTCCTGGAACGCCTCCGCGTCGGCGGCGCGGATCGCGTCCATCGCGCCGAAGTGGCGGGCGATGCGGCGGGACATGGACCGGCCGGTGCCGCGCACGCCGAGCGCGCAGAACACCTTGTTGAGCGGCTTGGCCTTCGCCGCCTCGATCGCGGCGAGCAGGGCCGCGGTGCTGGTCTCGCCCATCCGGTCCAGGGCGATGACCTGCTCGTGGGTGAGGAAGAACAGGTCGGCGAAGTCGGTGATCAGCCCGGCGTCGATGAGCTGGTCGATGCGGTTCTCGCCGAGCCCCTCGATGTCGAGCTGGTCGCGGCCGACGGCGTACCGGACGGACGCGACGGCGTGGCAGGACCGGCCGCGCACGCACCGCCAGCGCTGCTGGGACGCGTCGATCTCGTCGCCGCAGCGGGGGCACGCGGACGGCACGCCGATCGGCCGCTCCTCACCGGTGCGCAGGTGCACGACCGGGGCCTCCACGCGGGGGATGACGTCACCGGCCTTGTAGACGGTGACGTGGTCGCCGATCCGGAGCCCGCGCCGCTCGATGTCGGCGGCGTTGTGCAGGGTCGCGTAGGTGACGACGGAGCCGTCCACCTCGACGGGCTCCAGCACGGCGCGCGGCGCGATGACCCCGGTGCGGCCGACGTTCCACTCGACGTCCAGCAGCCGGGTGATCTTCTCGACGGCGGGCAGCTTGTAGGCGATGGCCCAGCGGGGCGCGCGGGAGGAGATCCCGGCGTCGGCCTGGTCGGCCGCCGCATCGGCCTTGATCACGATGCCGTCGATGCCGAAGTCCAGTTCGGCGCGCAGCGCCGCGATCTCCTCGACCCGCCGGTGGACGTGCTCCATCTCGGTCGCGGTGATCGCGGGCACCGGCGTCGCCGCGGTGGTGTGCGCGCCGAGGCGGGCGGCGAACTCCATGATCCCGCTGTGCGGCAGCTCGCGCAGCCGCGCGGCCGTCGCGTCGTCGGTGCCGTCGAGCGGGAGGGCGCCGTAGGCGAAGAACGTCATCTCCACCCGGTAGGCGCGGTCCTTGGTGCGAAGCGACCCGGCGGCGGCGCTGCGCGGGTTGGCGAAGGCCGCTCCTCCGGCGGCCGTGCGGGCGGTGTTGGCGGCCTCGAACTGCGCGCGGGTCATCAGCACCTCGCCGCGCAGCTCGACGCTGACGGGCTCGGCGAGCCGCCCGGGCAGGCCGGTGATCATGCCGATGCCGCGGGAGACGTCCTCCCCGGCGGTTCCGTCACCGCGCGTCACGAGCTGGACGAGGCGCCCGTCCCGGTAGCGCGCCGAGATCGCCAGGCCGTCCAGCTTCGGCTCCACGCTCCAGGCGGCGACCTCGCGGCCGAGCCTGCGGACCAGGCCCGCGGCCCACGCCTCCAGGCCCTCGGCGGAGAACACGTTGTCGAGGCTCAGCATCGGGACGGTGTGCGGGACGTCCCCGATGACCGCTCCCCCGGCGACCTTGCCCGTCGGGGAGTCGGGCAGCACGTGCTCCGGGTGCTCGTCCTCGTAGGCGGCGATGCCCCGCACCAGCCGGTCGAAGGCGTCGTCGTCGAGCGGTGAGTCGCCCTCGCCGTAGTAGGCGGCGGAGGCGGTGACGGCGGTCTGGACGGCGGCGGCGTAGGCGGCCTGGTCGCCGATCTCGGTACGGGCCGGTGTCTCGGTCATGAGGTCATTTTGCCTGGTGCCACCGACATTTCCGGGTCGTGCCGGCGGTCCGCGGGCGGTCGCCGAACACGTGCCCGGTGGTCAGGTGGAGGTCTTTTCCGACGGGACCGGATCGGACGGCCCGTCGCTTCGGGCGGCGGCCGCGGAGCGCGACAGCAGGGCCACCCCGGCGGTGAGGAGCAGGGCGCTGACCGAGACCGCGCTGAACGCCGCCGCCGTCCTGGGCGGCAGCGTCTGGAAGGCGAGGACGGCCACCAGGTAGGAGGCGATGGGGTTGGTCATCGTCATCGCGGTCATCGCGGCGGGCAGCGACCCGGCGGCGAACGCCCGCTGTTCGATCACGAGCCCGAGGAGCGTGCTGCCCGCCAGGGCGTAGCCCGGCCAGTCCGCGGCGGTGGCGGCGACGCCGTGGTCGACCAGGCTCGCGGTGGTGAGCTTGATCAGCACCGCGGTCGCCGCGAAGCACAGGCCGGCGCAGACGCCGAGCAGCGCGGCCCGCACCGGTCCCCTGCGCAGCCACGCCGCCCGGGACAGCACGACGATGAGCGGCGCGGCGATCAGCCCGGCGATCAGCAGCCGCGGCCGGGACGGCTCGCCCGCGGGCGGGATCGCGCCCGGAACCGTGAACAGGACGGCGAGGCCCGCCGAGACGGCGATGCTCCCGAGCACGTCCATCCGGGCGGGGCGGCGTCCCGTGCCGACGGTGCCGAGCAGGATGGTGAAGACGAGCTGGGTGACCAGCAGCGGCTGGACGACGGCGGTCGAGCCGAAGTGCAGGGCGGCGGCCTGGGTGAAGAAGCCGGCCATGTTCACGCCCCATCCGGTGAGCCACACCGGGTCGCGGAGCAGCTTGCGGATGAGGCCGTGCGCGGCCGTGGCGTCCATGCCGCCGTGCGCTGCGCGCCTGGCGGCGCGGTACTGCAGGGCGGCGGCCGCGGCGAACAGGAACGCCGCGAGCAGGCTGAACGCGACCGACCACGCCATCAGGACGTTCCGGCGGCGATCTCACGCGCCGCCGGCGCGGCCGGTGCCCCGCCGGCCTCCCGCGCCTCGGCCGCGACCGCTTCGGACCCGATCACCACGCCCTCCCGCGTCCTCGCACAACGCGCCGCCCTCCTGATCATCCTTCCCACGATCGGCCGGTTTCCAGCAAGGCCGGAACCGGCTTCGCGGCACGATCGCGGCACCGCGGACGCCCTCGGGACCTGCATTCCCACATGCGCCGTGCCGGACCCCGGGCACCGGCTCGGTTTTTCCTGGGAAAACTCCGTCGAACCCCTTGACCCCCGGCGCCAAACGGGCATAAATACGAGGGAAACAAAGATAAACGGGAGGGAAACCACATGAATCGGGGAACGGCGCCCGCATGATCGTCACGGTGACGCTCAATCCGAGCCTCGACCGGACGATCGAGGTGGACGCGCTGACCCGCGGCGCGGTCATCCGGGCGCGGTCGGCGCGGCTGGACCCGGGCGGCAAGGGCGTCAACGTCTCGCGGGCGCTGCTGGCCAACGACGTCGCGTCCACCGCCGTGGTCGCGGTCGGCGGCGCCGACGGCGACCGGCTGCGGCGGCTGCTGAAGGCCGAGGGCTTGCGGGTCCGCGCCGTCCGCGTCGCGGGCCGCACCCGGTCCAACGTGACCGTCGTCGAGCCCGACGGCGTCACCACCAAGCTGAACGAGCCCGGCGGCCCGCTGGCGCCCGGGGAGCTGGACGAGATCGGCGCCGTCGTCGCGGCGGAGGCGGGCGCCGCGAGCTGGGTGGTCGGCTGCGGGAGCCTGCCGCCCGGCGTCCCGGACGGCACCTACGCCGAGCTGTGCCGCAGGTTCGGGCCGGACGGCATCCGGGTCGCGGTCGACTCCAGCGGCGCGGCGCTGCGCGCCGCGGTCCCCGCCGGGCCCGACCTGATCAAGCCGAACCGGGAGGAGCTCGCCGAGGCCGTCGGCGGCCCGGTCGGCACGATCGCCGACGTCGTCGAGGCCGCCGGGGAGCTGCGGGCGCGCGGGGCCCGCACGGTCCTGGTCAGCCTCGGCGCCGAGGGGGCGGTGCTCGTCGACGACGACGGCGTCCTCACCGGCGAGGCGCCCGTCGCCCGGCCCCGCAGCACGGTCGGCGCCGGCGACGCCCTGCTCGCCGGGTTCCTCGCCGCGGGCGCCCGCGGCCCCGGCGCCCTCACCGAGGCGCTCGCCTGGGGCGCCGCGGCCGTCCGGCTGCCCGCCAGCCGGATGCCGGGCGCCGCCGACGTCCGGCGCGACATCGTCCGCATCCATCCCCGGCCGGACCTCACCCGCCCCCTCGTCACCTAGCCCTTCTTCACCTAGCCCTTCTTCACCTGGCCCCACTCACCCAAGCCCGCGGTCACCACCACCCCCTGTTAGCACCCACCCCCGATCGACAGGAGGCCCGAGATGGCCACCGACTACACCCCACAGCCCACGGGCACTGGGCTCCGAGCGCAGGTCCAGCGGTTCGGCGGCAAGCTGGCCGGGATGGTCATGCCGAACATCGGCGCGTTCATCGCCTGGGGCCTGATCACCGCGCTGTTCATCCCCACCGGCTGGCTGCCCAACGAGGACCTGGCCGAGCTGGTCGACCCGATGATCAAGTTCCTGCTGCCGCTGCTGATCGGCTACACCGGCGGCCGGATGGTGCACGGCCAGCGCGGCGCGGTCGTCGGCGCGGTCGCCACCGTCGGCATCATCGTCGGCTCCGACGTGCCGATGTTCCTCGGCGCGATGATCATCGGACCGCTCACCGCGTACCTGCTGAAGCTGTTCGACGACCTCGTCCAGGAGCGCGTCCGGACCGGGTTCGAGATGCTCGTGGACAACTTCTCCGCCGGGATCATCGGCGGCGCCATGGCGGTCGCGGGCAACCGCGGAATCGGCCCGGTCATGAACACCTTCACCGAATGGGCCGGGGACGGCGTCGGCCGGCTGGTCGACCACGACGTCCTGCCGCTCACGTCCCTGCTCATCGAGCCCGCGAAGGTGCTCTTCCTCAACAACGCCATCAACCACGGCGTGCTCGGCCCCCTCGGCGTGCAGCAGGCCGCCGAGACCGGCAAGTCCGTGCTGTTCATGCTGGAGTCCAACCCCGGGCCCGGGCTCGGCGTCCTGCTCGCCTACTGGTTCTTCGGGCCGAGGCGGCTGCGCCCGACCGTTCCGGCCGCCGCGATCATCCACTTCTTCGGCGGCATCCACGAGATCTACTTCCCCTACATCCTGATGAAGCCGCGGATGATCCTCGCCGCGATCGCGGGCGGCATGACCGGCGTCGCGATCTTCATGGCCTCCGGCACCGGCCTGGTCGCCACCCCGTCGCCGGGCAGCATCTTCGCCTACCTCGCCCAGACGCCGCGCGGCGTGGGCAACTGGATCGGCGTCTACACCGGCATGCTCGCCTCCGCCGCCGTCTCCTTCGGGGTCGGCGCCGCCCTGCTCGGCTTCGGCAGGCTCGCCGAGCCGGCCGCCGAGGACGGCGACGCCACGGAAGAGAAGGCCGGCGCGGAAGAGAAGGCGGGCGCGGACGGCGAGGACACCGCCGACGGCACCGCCAAGGAGACCAGCGCCCACTGACCGCACACGAGACCACCTGGCCGAACCCCGTCCGAAAGGCACATCCACGATGAACGGCAAGGACATCCGCAAGCTCGTCATCGCCTGCGACGCCGGCATGGGCAGCAGCGTCATGCTCGCCGGGCAGCTCCGCAGGGCGCTGAAGAAGAGCGACGTGACGGTCGAGCACACGCCCGTCGACTCCATCCCCGCCGACGCCGACGTGGTCGTCACCCACACCGGGCTCGCCGACCGCGCCCGGCGCGGCGCCGGCGACGCCCCCGTCGTCACCTTCGAGGTCTACATCGGCGACCCCGCCGTCGACCGGCTGGTCAAGGCGATCAAGGACGGCGGTGAGGTCGGTGCCTGACCGGGCCGCCGGCCTGCTCGCCCCCGAGGCGATCCGGCTGGACGCCCGCGCCGGCGGCCGCGACGACGCCGTCCGGGCCTGCGGGCAGGTGCTGGTGGACGTCGGCGCCGTCGAACCCGGCTACATCGACGCGATGCTGGAGCGGGAGCGGTCGATCTCCACCTACCTGGGCGAAGGGGTGGCCATCCCGCACGGCACGTCCGAGGGCCGCGACCTCATCCACCGGGACGCGCTCGCCTTCGTCCGATTTCCCGAGGGGACGGACTGGAACGGGAATCCCGTCACCGTCTGCATCGCCATCGCGGCGCGCGGCGACGGCCACATGGAGATCCTCGCCGAATTGGCGCAGGTGCTCATGGACCCCGGCAAGGCCCGCGAGCTGCGCGAGGCCGCCGACCCGGACCGGATACTCGCACTCCTCGACCCGCAGCCCGAAGAACGGCAGCCGCCGGATCCGCTCCAGGCGGGTCCGCTCCAGACAGGACAGGGACACTCCGTATGAAGGTCGCCCGTTTCTACGCACCCGGCGACATCCGCCTGGAGGACGCGCCGGAGCCGGCGCCCGGCCCCGGCGAGCTGAAGATCCGCGTCCGCAACTGCTCGACGTGCGGCACCGACGTCAAGATCTCCCGGTTCGGGCACCACCACATCGTCCCGCCGCGGGTGATGGGACACGAGATCGCCGGCGAGGTCACCGAGGCCGGCGCCGGCGTCCGGGGCTGGGCGGCGGGCGACCGCGTCCAGGTCATCGCCGCGATCCCGGACGGGACGTGCCCGGAGTGCCGCCGCGGCCGGATGACGGTCTGCACCGCGCAGGAGTCGATGGGATACCACTACGACGGCGCGTTCGCCGAGTACATGATCGTCCCGGCGAAGGTGCTGGCCGTGGAGGGGGTGAACCGGATCCCGGACGGCGTCTCGTTCGCCGAGGCGTCGGTGGCCGAGCCGCTCGCCTGCGTCCTGAACGGCCAGGAGCTGGCGGGCGTCGGCGAGGGCGACGACGTCGTGGTGTTCGGCTCCGGGCCGGTCGGCTGCCTGCACGTGCGGGTCGCCCGCGCACGCGGCGCCGCCCGCGTGTTCCTCGTGGAGGTCAACGCCGAGCGGCTCGGCCGGGCGGCGGCGATCGTGAAGCCGGACGCCGCGATCGACGCGAGCGCCACCGATGTCGCCGGCGAGGTCCTGGAACGCACCGGCGGCCGCGGCGCCGACGTCGCGATCACCGCGGCCGCGTCGGGCGCCGCGCAGGAGCAGGCGCAGCGGCTCGTCGCGCCCGGCGGCCGGGTCAGCCTGTTCGGCGGGCTGCCCAAGGACGACCCCGTCATCTCCGTCGACGCCAACCGCGTCCACTACCGGGAGCTGTCCCTGGTCGGCGCGAACGGGTCGAGCCCCGCCCACAACGCCCGCGCGCTGGAGCTGATCGGCTCCGGGCGGGTGCCCGTCGAGGACCTCATCACCCACCGCCTTCCCCTGGACGACCTGCACGCCGCCCTCGACCTCGTCACCCGGGGCGCCGCGATCAAGGTCACGATCGAACCCTGACCCGAAGGAGGCAGCCGTGCCCGAACGCACCGTCGTCATCGGCTCGGCGCAGGGGCTGCACGCCCGCCCCGCGAAGATCTTCGTGCACATGGCCGCGCGGCAGCCCGTCCCGGTGTCCATCCGGGTCGGCGGCCGCGCGGCGGTCCCGGCGAGCAGCATCCTCGGCGTGCTGTCGCTCGGCGCGGCCCAGGGGACGGAGGTGATCCTGTCCGCCGACGGCGACGGGGCGGACGCCGCGCTGGACGAGCTGGCCGAACTTCTCGCCGCCGACCTGGACGCCGAGGAACCCGGTCATGTCTGAGCCGCGCGCCTCCGCACCGCGCGGCCCCGGCGCCGGCCCGGTGGAGGCGCGCGGCCTCGCCCGGACGCATCACAATGGCGGGTGAACGGCAACGGACGCGGGACGGGTGGGACGACGGTCATGTACGCCGAAGAACGACAGCAGGCGATCCTCTCGCTGGCGCGCTCGAAGGGCCGGGTGGACGTGGTCGCGCTGGCCGAGGAGTTCTCGGTCACCACCGAGACGATCCGCCGCGACCTGACCGTCCTCGAACGGGCCGGGACGATCCGCCGCGTCCACGGCGGCGCCATGCCGGTCGAGCGGCTCGGCTTCGAGCCCGAGCTGGCGGCGCGGGACGCGGTGATGACCGAGGAGAAGCAGCGCATCGCCAAGGCGGCCCTGGAGGAGCTGCCCGCCGACGGGTCGATCATCGTGGACGCCGGGACGACGACCGCCCGGTTCGTCCAGCTGCTGCCCACCGACCGCGAGCTGACCGTGATCGTGAACTCGCCGCCGCACGCCTCGGTGCTGGCCACCCGCCCCAACCTGACCGTGATCATCCTGGGCGGGCGGGTGCGCGGCCGGACGCTGGCCACCGTGGACGACTGGGTACTGCGCCCGCTGGCCGACCTGTGGGTGGACGTGGCGTTCATGGCGACCAACGGCTGCTCGGTCGAGCGCGGGCTGACCACCTCCGACCAGGCCGAGGCCGCGGTGAAGCGGGCGATGATCGCCTCCTCGCGGCGGCGGGTGCTGCTCACCGACCGCACCAAGATCGGGCACGATCACCTGGTGCGGTTCGGCGGCCTGTCCGACATCGACGTGCTGATCACCGACACCGGCCTGGACACCGACCTCGCCGCAGACCTCGCCGCCGAGGGCCCCGAGATCGTCCGCGCCTGACGGCGGCGCGCCCCGGGGGCGCGGCTTCGGCGGCCCGCCGCCCCGCCCGGTAGGCTGACGGCGCCGCGCCGGGGCGGCGGGACACTCCGGCCGAAACCGGACGGAGGTGGAGCGATGACGCAGGCGCCCGCGGGCAGGGCCGCCGGCACCCTCTCCCTCCCCGACCGCCTGCTGGCCGTCGCGACGCGCATGTTCGCCGACAAGGGCTTCGAGAACACCTCGGTCCAGGAGATCGTCGGCGCCGCCGGCGTCACCAAGGGCGCCATGTACCACTACTTCGGCTCCAAGGACGATCTTCTCTACGAGATCTACCACCGGCTCATCGGCCTGCAGATGTCACGCCTGGAGCAGATCGCCGACGGCCCCGGCACCGCGGAGGAACGGCTCCGGGCCGCCGCCGTCGACGTCCTCGACACCTCGTTCCGCTACCTGGACGACTTCACCGTCTTCTTCCGCTCCACCCACCTGCTCCCCCGCGACCGCCGCGAGGCCGTCCGCGCCGAACGCCGCCGCTACCACGAGCGCTTCCGCGGCCTGGTCGAGGAGGGGCAGCGCGAGGGCACGTTCCGCGACCGCACCCCCGCCGACATCGCCGTCCACTTCTTCTTCGGCACCGTCCACCAGATCGGCACCTGGTACCGCCCCGGCGGCCGCCTCGAGCCGGCCGCCATCAGCGAGCACTACGTCGACCTCTTCCTGAACGGCCTGAAGGACTAGCCGGCCGAAGCCGCCCTCTCCACGTGCTCGATCTCCATGGCGGCGTCCCGGTGGCGGGCGCGCAGGGGCTTCTTGTCGAACTTGCCGACGGTGGTCTTCGGGATCTCGTCCAGGAACGTCCAGTACTCGGGGACCTGCCAGCGCGCCACCTTGCCGGCGAGGAAGGACGCCAGGCCGGCCGCGGTGGCGGTGGCGTCCGGGCGGAGGACGACGCAGGCCAGCGGGCGCTCGTCCCACCGGGCGTCGGGGATGCCGATGACGGCGGCCTCCGCCACCGCCGGGTGCGCCATGAGGTGGTTCTCCAGCTCGACGGAGGAGATCCATTCGCCGCCCGACTTGATGACGTCCTTCGCGCGGTCGGTGATCTGGAAGAAGCCGCGGTCGTCGATGGTGCCGATGTCGCCGGTGCGCAGCCAGCCGCCGTCGAACTTCTCCGGTGCGGCGTCGCGGTGGTAGGCGCCGGTGATCCACGGGCCGCGGACCTCGATCTCGCCGACGGCCCGGCCGTCCCACGGGAGTTCCGCGCCCGACTCGTCTACGATGCGCATCTCGACGCCGGCGGCGACGCGGCCTGACTTCAGCCGCCAGTCCAGGTCCTCGGCGGTGCCGGGCTCGACGCCCGGCGGCGGGAACGCCATGCCGCCGAGCGGGCTGGTCTCCGTCATCCCCCATCCCTGGACGATGCGCAGCCCGTAGCGCTCCTCGAACCGCTCCAGCAGGACGCGCGGAGCGGCGGCGCCGCCCGAGGTGCCCGCGCGGAGGGAGGAGAGGTCGAGCTCGTGCCGCTCCCCGTAGGCGAGGATCGCGTTCCAGATGGTGGGGACGGCGGACGACAGCGTGCTGCGCTCTTCGGCGATGAACGCCGTGAGGTGCTCGGGCTGCATGAACGGGCCGGGCATGTGCAGGGTCGCGCCGGACAGGAACGCCCCGTACGGCAGGCCCCAGGCGTTGACGTGGAACATGGGGACGATGGTCAGCACCCGGTCCGCCTCGGTGATGCCGATCAGCGACGCCGACTGCACGGCCATCGCGTGCAGGAACGTCGAGCGGTGGGAGTACACGACGCCCTTGGGGTCGCCCGTGGTGCCGCTGGTGTAGCACATCGACGCGGCGGACCGCTCGTCCACCTCGGGCCAGTCGTAGCCGGGCTCCTCCGCGGCGAGCAGCTCGTGGTAGCGCAGCACGGGGGCGCCGTTGCCGTTGTCGCGCAGCGGTGCCGCGTCGCCGTCGCCGACGACCACGAACGCCTCCACGGCGGGCAGCTCGTGCACGACCCTGGCCAGCAGCGGGACGAGGGAGTCGTCGACGATGACGACCTGGTCGTCGGCGTGGTTGATGATGTGCGCGAGCTGCTCGGGGAACAGCCGGATGTTCAGCGTGTGCAGCACCGCGCCCATGGCCGGCACCGCGAAGTACGCCTCCAGGTGCTCCTGGTTGTTCCAGCAGAAGGTCGCCACCCGGTCGCCGCGGCGGACGCCGAGCCTGGCCAGGGCGGACGCGAGGCGCTCGGCGTTCTCGGCGACCTGGGCGAACGTGGCCCGCCTCGGCGTCCCGCCGCCCGTCCAGGTGACGCATTCGCTGCGGCCGTACACGCGTGCGCCGTGCCGCAGGATCGCGGCGACCGAGAGCGGGAAGTCCTGCATCGTGCTGGGGATCATGGCAATTCTCCGTATCTCCGGCCGCCGGTCAGCCGACCAGGACGGAAAGCGTCTCGGCCACGCAGACCGGCTTGTCGCCGCCCTCGCGTTCGATCGTCACCCGCACCGTGGCCCGCGCGCCCGAGGGCCCGCGTTCCAGCGACAGCAGTTCGGCCCCGGCGCGGACCCGCGAGCCCACCGGCACCGGCGCCGGGAAACGGACCTTGTTGGCGCCGTAGTTCACGCCCATCTTCAGGCCCTCGACGCGGTAGATCTCCGCGGCGAGCATGGGCAGCAGCGACAGGGTCAGGTAGCCGTGCGCGATCGTCCCGCCGAACGGGCCGCGGGCCGCGCGCTCCGGGTCGACGTGGATCCACTGGTGGTCGCCGGTCGCGTCGGCGAACAGGTCGACCTGCTCCTGCGTGATCGTGTGCCACTCGCTGTGGCCGAGGTGGCTTCCGACGGCCTTCTCGTACTCGTCGACTCCGCTGAACGTCCGCATGCGGTCATGACCTCCGTGCAACGACTGTTCCGTGCAACGACTGTTCCGTGCAACGACTGTTCCGTGCAACGACTGTTCCGTGCAACGACTGTTCCGTGAACGGGACGATGACAACATACCGACCAGTTGGTATGCAATGCCGGTGATCAACCGTTTCGAGGTGGGAGTCGTTCCGGCCGGCGAGCGGGACGGTCCCGCGGCGTCCGCCCCGGCGCCGCGGGACCGACCAGCTCGCCGGCAGTCGCCGGCGCGACCGGCTGACGTGCGGGCCCCCCTCCTGCACACGGCCCGCCGGCGCCGCCGCGATCCGGCTCTCACCATGCACAGCGCCTACGCGCCGTGATGTGTCACACACCTCAGAGTTACCAATGGGTATACATGGTCCACCAGGGCATATGCGCCGACACCGGTTTCCGGGACCAGTGCCTCCGCCGCACCCCGGAGCGCGGCGACACGAGCCGGCGACACGAGCACAGCGACGCGAGCACGAGCACGGGTGCGGGCGGACCCGGACAAGGTCCGCAGAGCGTCGATCCAGTGTGCGTCCGGACACCAAAAGGCGCCGATCTTTTCGCACCCGGACGTATTGCCAAGAGGCGGCTCCCGGCGTTGGATCTTCGCTATGAAGATCGCCGCGCGGGCGGCGATGGTCGTCGTGACCCTCCTCGCGACGCTCATCGCCCACCCCCTGCCCGCCGGGGCGTCCGACCCCGCCCCAGAAAACGCCGCCCCAGGAACGTCCGAGCACACCATCACCATGGGCGACTGGGATCGTCCCTACCTCCTGCACGTCCCGCCCGGGCGCAAGCCCGGCCGGCCGCTGCCGCTCATCGTGGCGCTGCACGGCGGCCTGAACGACCCCGAGTACGTCCGGCAGCAGAGCGGGCTCGACGAGGTCGCCGACGAGGCCGGCTATGTCGTCGCCTACCCCGAGGGCCTCCTCGGCACGTGGAACGCGGGGGCGTGCTGCTGGTTCGCCCGCTGGGCGGGCGTCGACGACGTCGCGTTCCTCGACAAGCTGATCGACACCCTGGTGGAGCAGGGCGTCGCCGATCCGCGCCGGATCTTCATGACCGGCTTCTCCAACGGCGGCGGCATGGCCTACCGGTACGCGTGCGAGCGTTCGGCGCGGGTCGCCGGGATCGCCGTGGTGTCGGGCGCCCTCGCCATCGGCTGCACGCCCGACCACCCCACGTCGGTCCTGGCGTTCCACGGCACGTGGGATCCGTCCGTCCCCTACCACGGGGGCGGGAACATGGACGCGGGCGTGGAGTTCCCGTTCTTCTCCGTCCAGGTCACCATGGAGTACTGGAGGTGGGTGAACAAGCTGCCAGCGCTGTCGTGGCCGGTGCCCGGCGG
Source organism: Spirillospora sp. NPDC048819 (assembly GCF_040650055.1). Taxonomy (NCBI): domain Bacteria; kingdom Bacillati; phylum Actinomycetota; class Actinomycetes; order Streptosporangiales; family Thermomonosporaceae; genus Spirillospora; species Spirillospora sp. NPDC048819. The sequence continues at coordinate 86,909 of NZ_JBEZGN010000028.1, forward strand.
ACCGGACGGCTGCGTCGGCACCGGCCCCGGACCGCTCCTCGTCGCGCTCTGCACCGAGCAGCAGGGCGGGCACGAATGGCCCGCCTACGCCAGCGACCTGATAGCGGAGTTCTTCACCGCGCGCCCTTCGCTGCCGAAGGAGACGTGACGGGCGGCGCGGGGGCGCGCCGCCCGCCGGGCGTCAGGCGGTCAGGCTCCGGGGACGCAGGTCGGTCCAGTTCGCGGTGATGTGGCCGAGGCAGTCGGGCCGGGGCGCCGGGCCGAACGCCGTGGTCCAGCCCGGCGGGACGTCGGCGAACGCGGGCCACAGGGAGTGCTGGCCCTCGTCGTTGACGAGGACCAGGAACGTCCCGTCGGCGTCGTCGAACGGGTTGGTCATCATGCCCCTTTCTGCAGGACGCCGGGTGCGACGCGGGCGGAGCGGCGGGCGATGGAGCGGACGATGTCCCCGGTGCGCACGGCGGTCATGGACAGCAGCGACGACGCGATGCCGTGGCTGTGCTCGGTGGCGCCCTGCAGGTACACCGACCACTCCGGGCCGGGCTCGGTGGCGATGCGGTAGTCGCGCTCCATCACCGGGTGCCCGTCCGGCTCGGCGAGGCAGTGCGCGCCCGCCTCGCCGAGCAGGTCGAACGGGTCGCGTTCGCGGTAGCCGGTCGCGTAGACGAGGGCGTCGGCGTCCAGGTCCGCGGCCTCGCCGGAGGGGAGGAACCCGACCCGCACCCGCAGCCCTCCCGCGTCTTCCCGGACGTCCAGGACGCGGGAGACGTTGAGGATGCGGAGCCGTTCGGCGCCCGTGACCTTCTCGGCGTAGGCGCGCCGGTACAGCTCGTCGATGAGGTCGAGGTCCACCACCGAGTAGTTGGTGTTGCGCGAGTACTCGAACAGCATCCGCTTCACGTCGCCGGGGGCCGCGTAGTAGTGGTCGACGGCCTCCGGGTCGAAGATGCGGTTGGCGAACGCGCTGTCGTCGGCGGGCGAGTACCCGTACCGGGCGAAGACCGCGCAGATCTCGGTCTCGGTGAAGGTGCGGTGCAGGTATTCGACGGCCTCGGCGGCGCTCTGCCCGGCGCCCACCACCACGAGCCGCTCCGGGGTCCAGCCGGGCCGCTCGCCCAGCCGGGTGAGCAGGTCCTCGGTGTGCCAGATCCGCTCGCCCGGCCGGACGCCCTCGGGCAGGACGGGTTCGAGCCCGGCGCCGACGACCACGTTGCGGGTGAGGTGGGTCTCCAGTTCGTCGTCGCGGCGCACGACGACTTCGAGGGTCTCGTCGTCGTGCGGCCGCAGCGCGACCACCTCGGACCGGTAGCGGACGCGGTCGGCGAACGCGGCGGCGGTCCATTCGAGGTAGTCGTGGAACTCGATCCGGGTGGGGAACATCGTCTTGTGGTTGACGAAGTCGACCAGCCGTCCCCTCGCGTGCAGGTAGGACAGGAACGAGTACGGGCTGGCGGGGTTGCGCAGCGTCACCAGGTCCTTGAGGAAGTGGACCTGCATGGTGGCGCCGTCGATCAGCATGCCCCGGTGCCAGCCGAACTCCGGCTGCTTCTCGAAGAACACCGCGTCCACGCCCGGTCCGCGCCCCGCGCCGTCCTCCTCGTCGAGCGCGAGCTCGTCGAGCGCGACGGCGAGGGCGAGGTTGGACGGGCCGAACCCGATGCCCACCACGTCATGGACGGGGGTCTGCACGCGCACCTCCGGCATCAGGCGGACTTGGCCTTGGCCGCGGCCTCGGCGATCTTCGGGACGACCTGCTCGATGACGTAGGGGACCGCCAGCGGGGTGGGGGTGCGCAGCGGCCAGAACGCCTTCAGGTCGAGCGGCACGTAGGAGCCGCGCTCGACGACGGCGAGGCCGGTGAACAGCTTGTTGTCCTCGATCTTCTTCTGGGTGGCCGGGTCGTCGTTGTAGTGGCTCATCAGCACGTCCACGTCCAGCACCGAGATCTTCTCCATGCTGAGCTCGGCGGCGAAGCCCTCACCCGGGAGCTTCTTCAGCGACTCGGGCAGCACCATGCCGAACTGGCTGAGCAGCTTGACGCTGGTGTCCTCCCCGGACTTCATCACGCCGATGTTCCCGTTCGGGAAGACGCTGGTGAACGCGAACGTCCTGCCCTTCAGCTCGGGGTGCTTCTCCTTCACCTGGGCGATCTGGGTGTCCACCTTGCCGACCAGGGCCTTTCCGTCCTCGGGGCGGCCGATGGCGGCGGCGACCTGCACGGTGATCTGCTGCCAGGCGTCCTCTGCGGGGCCGGTCTGGTACGCGACGGTCGGGGCGAGCTTGGAGAGCTTCTCGTACTCCTTGTCGATGTAGAAGTCGCCGGCGGCGAGGATGAGGTCGGGGCGCAGCGCGGCGATCTCCTCCAGGTTGAACCCGGCCTCGCCGGCCTTGAGCAGCTTGGGCTTCTCGCCGGTGATCTTGGGCGCGGTCCACGGGGCGAGGCCGTCGGCCTGGACGCCGGTCAGCTCGGCCATGCCGACGGGTGTGACGCCGAGCGCGAGCAGCGCGTCCTGGTCGACCTCGCCGAGCGCGACGATCCGCTTCGGCTGGGACTCGATCGTGGCGGTGCCGAGCTTGTGGGTGATCGTGACGGGGAACGCCCCGGCGGACTCGCCGCCGCCGGACGTGCCGCCCGATGGTTCGTCGTCGCCGCAGGCGGCGACCATGCCCAGGCTCAGGACGAGCGCCGCTGTGACGGCGACGCGCCGCATCATGGTGCGCATAGAGGACCGGTGTCCTTCCACATTTCTCGGGGGAGCCAGGATTGCAGGGGGTTTTCGACGGAGATCTTAGGTTAGCCTCACCTAACCATGCAATGGGTGCGCGGGTATGAGCCGCCTCACTGCAACCGGGAGAGAAGTCCCGCCACGGTAGGCGCCTCCATCAGGGTCGCGATCTTCAGGGATGCGCATCCGGGCTCCCTCCTGATCCGCCGGACGAGTCTCATGGCCAGCAGCGAATGGCCGCCGAGATCGAAGAAGTCGTCGTCCGGGCCGGCCTCGGGGACGCCGAGCTCCTCGGCGAAGATCCGGCACAGGACCGCCTCCAGTTCGCCGCCGAGCCCCGCGTCGGTCGCGGCCGTGTCAGCGGCCACGGTCTCGGCCGTCACCGCACGGGCGGTCAGGACGGAGGGAAGCGCGCCGACCCTGATGCCCGGATCGGCCGCGACCGCCTCCAGCAGAGCGATCAGGCCGTCCGCCATGGCCTCGATCGTGTCCCGGTCGAACAGGTCGGCGGAGTAGTCGACGATCAGCCCGAGCGTGTCCGTCCCGTCGCGGGCGTCCGTCCCCTCCCGGAAGATGAAGTCGAGGTCGAACTTCGCCGCGCCCGGCCCGAACAGCGCCTCCCGCTGCTCCAGCCCGGGGAACCGGACGTCGCCGACGCCCTGGTTCTCGTACCCGACCATCACCTGGAACAGCGGGTTGCGGCCGGGTACGCGGCGGGGGCGCAGCGCCTCGACGACGGCCTCGAACGGCAGGTCCTGGTTGGCGAGGCCGGCGAGGTCGGCCTCCCGGACGCGGGCGAGCAGCTCGGTGAACGCGGGGTCGCCGGACACGTCCGCGCGCAGGACGAGCGTGTTGACGAAGAAGCCGACGAGGTCCCGCGCGGCCTCCTCGGTGCGTCCGGCGACGGGGCTGCCGAGGGGGATGTCGTCCCCGGCCCCCATGCGGTGCAGGAGGGCGGCGACGGCGGCCTGGCAGACCATGAACATGCTGGCGCCGGCGTCCCGCGCGACGCCGCGCAGCCGCCGCGTCAGGCCGGGCGGCAGGCCGGCGGCCAGGGTCCCGCCGCGCTGCCCGGCGGTGCCGGGGCGCGGCCGGTCCACCGGCAGCGGGATCTCCTCCGGGACGCCCGCCAGCGCGCGCACCCAGTGGTCGAGTTGCCGGGCGTGGACGCTGCCGGGGTCGAGCGGGTCGCCGAGCAGCTCCCGCTGCCACAGCGTGTGGTCGGCGTACTGGACGGGAGGCGGCTCCCACGCGGGCGGCGCCCCGTCCAGCCGCGCCGTGTACGCCTCGGCGACGTCGCGGGCGAACGGCCCGAACGACCACTCGTCGAACGCGATGTGGTGGAACACGGCGAGGAGCAGATGCTCGCGCTCCCCCTCGGGGAACACCGCGACGCGCAGCGGGATCTCCTTGCCGAGGTCGAACGGCCTGGCGATGACGTCCTCGGGCGCGCACGCCGCCACCTCCAGGACGGGACGCGCCTCCTCCGGGCCGAGGATCCGCTGGTAGGGGACGCCGTCGTGCTCGGCGAAAATCGTCCGCAGGCTCTCGTGCCGGGCGGTGACGTCGGCGATCGCGGCTTCGAGGGCCGCGAGGTCGAGGTCGCCGCGGAGCCGGACGGCGAGCGGCAGGTGGTAGGCGTGGCGCGGCCCGTCGTCCTCGCGGAGGAGCTGGTCGAGCATCCACAGGCGGCGCTGGGCCGACGACAGCGGGATGCGGCCGGGCCGCTCCCCCGGTTCCAGGACGGGCCGTGCCGCGGCGTCCGCGCCGGCGTCGCGGTGGACGCGTCCGGCCAGCTCCGCGACGGTCGGCGCCTCGAACAGGTCGCGGATCGCCAGTTCGGCGCCGAGCACCTTGCGGGCCCGGCCGATGAGCCGGGTCGCCAGCAGCGAGTGGCCGCCGAGGTCGAAGAAGTCGTCGTCGACGCCGGCGCCGGGGGCGTCCAGGACCTCGGCGAACAGCGTGCACAGCAGCCGTTCGACGGGGGTGCGGGGTGCGCGGCCGCGGCGCTCCCGGCGCGGCCCGTCCCGCCCCGGGTCGGGGAGGGCGCGGCGGTCGAGCTTGCCGTTCACCGTCAGCGGCAGCGCGTCCAGGGTCATGATCACGCTCGGCACCATGTAGCCGGGCAGCCGCCCCTTCAGCGCCTCGCGGACCCGCCCGGAGAGGACGCCGTGGTCGCGTGCGGCGACCGGGTCGTTGGCGTAGGACGCGGGCGCACGTCCGGGCTCGGCCGGCGGGGCGGCCGCTCCCCCGCCGAACACGGCGTCGTAGCACCCGATCCGGTCGGACGGCGTGAGGACCGCGTCCGGATGCCGCGCGCACAGCGTCTCCGGCTCGATTCCCTCCGGTGACGCGGCCAGCGCCTCACGGGCCTCGTCCGGGGAGCCGCCGTCCCGCAGGGTTCGCAGCGCGGCGACCTCGCCGGACAGGCGCGGGTCGGGGACGCCGCGCACCCGCAGCGGACCCGCCGGCCTCGCCTCCAGGTCGTCGAGGGTGGTCCAGTCGACGACCGGTGTCTCCGGTGCCGGCGGCACGGACTTCCAGAGGACGACGTCGTAGCGGTGCCGGGTCAGCTCGTTGTGGTGGACGCCGCGCTTGGTGAGCACGTCGACGCGTGCGGGACCGTCCAAGGCGGTGAAGAACGCGGGGTCGAGCAGCAGTTCCTTCTCCATCCGGACGGCCCGCTCGACCGCGTCCAGGTCGCCGCCGCCGCGTCCGAGCTGGATCGCCGTGTGCAGGCAGCGGACGGTCCGCAGGTCGCGGACGTCGCCGAGGAACAGCGCCCCGCCCGGTGCGAGCAGCCTCATCGCCTTGCCGATGACGTCCTGGAGGTAGCCGGGGCCCGGGAAGTACTGCGCCACGGAGTTCACGACGATCGTGTCGAAGTGCCCCTCGGGCAGGCCGTCGGTGTCGTGGGCGGGACGGTGGCTCAGCCGAACCGGCGAGTCCGGACCGAGGTCGAGCCATCCCCGGGCGGACGCCCCCTCGGAACCGCCGGCGGCTTCGCCGAGATCTCGGTGGAGCTTCGCGATGACGGGCTCGGAGAAGTCGGTGCCCCAGTACTCCTCGCTCTCGGGCGCGAGACGGGTGAGGATGAGGCCCGCGCCCACGCCGATCTCCAGGACGCGGCGGGGCCGCAGGGCGCGGATGCGCTCGACGGTCGTCTCACGCCATTCGCGCATGTCGTCCAGCGGGATCGGGGCGCCGTCGTAGCTGCTGTCCCACCCGGCGAACTCCTCCCGGTGGACGACGGTGCCGACCTCGGTGTACTCGGCGTCGTAGATCTGCCGCCATTCGGCGAGCTGCTCGTCGGCGGCGCCCTCCCGCGTCCCGTCCGGGACGATGTAGCCGATGAGGCGCTTCACCCCGGCGACCGCGGTGTCGGCGGCGACGACCGCGGCCTGCCCGACGCCGGGTTCGGCGGCGAGCGCGGTCTCGATCTCCTCCAGTTCGACGCGGTAGCCGCGGATCTTGACCTGGTCGTCGGTGCGGCCGAGGAAGTCGATGTTGCCGTCGGCGCGGACCCGCACGAGGTCGCCGGTCCGGTACATGCGCGACCCGGGCGGGCCGGACGGGTCGGCGACGAAGCGCTCCGCGGTCAGGTCGGCGCGGCCGAGGTACCCGCGGGCCAGGCCGGCGCCCGCGATATATAGCTCGCCGGGCGCACCGGGCGGCACGGGACGCAGCCGCCCGTCGAGGACGTACCCGCGGGTGTTCCAGATCGGCTTGCCGACGGTCGGGGTGGCGCTGTCCTCGGTGCCGCCGCCGAGCGTGTTGATGGTGTACTCGGTCGGGCCGTACAGGTTGTAGCCGAGGACGCCGTCGGCCTGCGCGAGCCGTTCCCACACCGACGCCGGGACGGCCTCGCCGCCGAGCAGGACGAGCGGCGGCCGGTGCTCGCCGTCCAGGAGGCCCTCGTCCAGGAGCTGCTGCGCGTACGTCGGCGTCACGTTGATGACGTCGATGCGGTGCCGCCGGAGGTAGGCGGTGAGCGCCTCGGCGTCGCGACGCAGGTCCTCGTCGCAGACGTGCACCTCGTGGCCTTCGACGAGCCAGAGCAGTTCCTCCCACGACATGTCGAAGGAGAACGACACGGTGTGCGCGATCCGCAGCCGGCGTCCCGCGGACTCCACCACCGGGTCGAAGATGTTGGCGCGGTGGTTGAACTGCATGTTCGTGAGGCCGCGGTAGGGCGTCACCACTCCCTTGGGACGTCCCGTGGAGCCCGACGTGTAGATGACGTACGCGGGGTGGTCGAGGCGGCCGGGCGTGCCGGGCGCGAAGCCGGGGAGCTCGTCCGGGGCCGGGTCGGTGCCCGGCAGGGCGGCGAGTGCCCGCGCGGTCTCCGGGTCGTCCAGCGCGAGCGTCGTGCCGGAGTGGGCGAGGCCGGCGGCGATGTCGCGGTGCGAGACGAGGCAGGCCGGGGCGGCGTCCCGGAGCATGTAGTCGAGCCGGTCGGCCGGGTAGTCGAGTTCGAGCGGCAGGTAGGCGGCGCCCGTGCGCAGGACGGCGAACAGCGCGACGACCGTCTGCGCGGACCGCGGCAGCGCGAGCGCGACGACGCGTTCGGGGCCGGCGCCATGTGCGAGCAGGAGCCGGGCGAGCCGGTTGACCTCGGCGTTCAGCTCTCCGTAGGTGAGGCGGACGCCGGGCAGGGACACGAGGGCCGGGTCGTCCGGCTGCCGCGCCGCGCGTTCCGCGAGCAGTTCGGCGACCGTCAGTTCCGGGACGGGACGCCGCGCCTCGTCCCATTCGCGGCGCAGCCGGTCGTGCTCCTCGGGGACGAGCAGGTCCAGGCGGTGCCACGGCGTCCCGGGCGACTCCGCGAGCGCCTGGAGCACCTGCACGTACCGGTCGGCGACGCGTTCGGCGTCCGCCTCGGCGAACGCGTCGCCCCGGTACATGACGCGCAGCGCCGCGCCCGGCTCGACCACCATGGTGATCGGGTAGTGGGTGGCGTCGCGGACCTCCCGTCCGAGGACGCGGAGGTCGCCGTCCGGGCCGAACCCGCGGTCGGTGGGCATGCCCGGGAAGTTCTGGAAGACGAACAGCGTGTCGAAGAGCGTGCCGAGGCCGGTGGCGCGCTGGACGTCGGCGAGCGCGACGAACGCGTGGTCGAACAGCTCCGACCGGGCGGCCTGGACGCGGTCGAGGACGTCCGCGAGCGCGTCCGCCGGGCGGGCCCGCACCCGGACGGGGATCGTGTTGAACAGCAGGCCGACCATGGATTCGACGCCGTCCACGTCCGGGTGGCGGCCGGACACCGAGGCGCCGAAGACGACGTCGTCGCGTCCGGTCAGGCCCATCAGGACCAGTCCCCACGCGGTCTCGAAGAGCGTGCCGGGCGTGACGCCCGAGTCGCGGGCGGCGGCGTCGAGCCGTTCCGCGAGTCCCGGCGGCAGCGCGCGGTGCACCTCCCCCGCCGCCGTGAGGTCGGCGGGCCGGCCGACCAGTCCCGGGCGGACCAGGGCGGGTTCGTCGAAGCCGTCGAGCGCGCGGCGCCACGCCTCCACGGCGGCGGCCTTGTCGCGTCCGGTCACCCAGTCGAGGAACGCGCGGAACGGCGGGACGGGACGGGCGGCCTCGGCGGCGGCGTCGGTGTAGGCGCCGAGCAGCGAGGTGACGAGGAGGCCGCCCGACCAGCCGTCCAGCAGGATCAGCTCGGAGGTCAGGATCAGCCGGTGGTCGTCCGCGCCGAGGCTCGCGAGGGCGAACCGGATCAGCGGCGGCTCGGCCGGGGCGAACGGCTCGGCGCGCTGGGCGTCGACGAACGCGTCCAGGTCCTCCGGGGCGATCTCGGCGTGCGTCCACGGGACCTCGAAGTGGTCCGGGACGAACTGCACCGCGCGGTCGCCGTCCGTCCGGAACCCGGCCCGGAGGTTGGGGAACTTCTCCAGGACGGCGCGCGCCGCGTCCGCCATCCGGCGCGGGGCGACCGGCCCGGACAGCGTCACCACGGCCTGCTGGACGTAGATGTCGCGGCCCTCACCGGCCAGCATCAGGTGGAAGAGCAGGCCCTCCTGGAGCGGCGACAGCGGCAGTTCGCCGGGTGCGGCGGTCTCCGGGGCGGCGCGCCCGGGGGCCGGGGCGGGAGCGGCCGCCGCGGCGAGGGCCTCGACCGTCCGCAGCCGGAAGACGTCCCGGACGGTGAACGACAGGCCGGCGCGGCGGGCGCGGGCGACGAGGAGCGCCGCGCCGATGCTGTCCCCGCCGGTGCGGAAGAAGTCGTCGTCGGCGCCGACGTCGCCGCGGCCGAGGACGGTCGCGGCGAGGCGCGCGAGGACGCGTTCCGGTTCGGTCGCGGGCGCCCGCCCGGCGGGGGGCCGCCCCGGCTCGGGCAGCGCGCGCCGGTCGACCTTGCCGTTCGGGTTGAGCGGAAGCTCGTCGAGGACGACCAGCTCGGCCGGGACGAGGTAGCCGGGCAGCAGGCCGCGGAGCCGGTCGTCGAGCACCTCCGCGTCGACGTCGCCCACGACGTACCCGACGAGCCGGGACCCGTGCGCGGCGACGGCGGCGGACCGGACGCCGGGCTGGGCGGCGAGCACCGCCTCGACCTCGCCGGGCTCGATCCGGAACCCGCGGATCTTGATCTGCGCGTCGGCGCGGCCGAGGAAGTCGAGTCCGCCGTCCGGGCGGCGCCGCACCCGGTCGCCGGTGCGGTAGAGGCGGGAGCCGGGCGGGCCGAACGGGTTCGCGACGAACCGCTCGGCGGTGCGGGCGGGGTCGCCGAGGTAGCCGCGGGCCAGCCCGTCGCCCGCGAGGTACAACTCGCCGACGGGGACCTCGCGCAGCGCGGAGTCCAGAACGTGCGCGCGGGTGTTCGCGATGGGGACCAGTCCCCCGGCCCCCTCCTCCCCGGGCAGGGCGATCAGGCTGTCACCGGCGGCCTCCGAGCACCCGTACAGGTTGACCAGCCGGGCCGGGACCCGCGCGGCCAGCGCGGCGGGAAGCGCCTCGCCGCTGCTGACCCAGGTCGTGACCGACGCGGGCAGGCCGTTGTCCACCAGCGCCGACAGCAGGCTCGGGACGAGTGTGACGAGCCCGGCGCCGTGCCGTTCGATGAAGGCGGCCAGCGCGACGGCGTCGGCGGCGGTCGCGTCGTCGGCGATGACGACGGTGTCGCCCGCGACGAGGCCGCCGAGCAGCTCGGTGGTGCCGTCGATGAACGCGGGCGAGCTCTTGGCGACGCGGACGCCGGGCTCGGCGAGGTCCGCGCCCCAGGCGAGCCGGTTGGCGAGGGCCCGCTGCGTGCCGGCGACGGCCTTGGGCGTCCCGGTGGAGCCGGACGTGAAGATGACGTAGGACGGATGGCCGGGCCGGATATCGGGCCGTGCGCGGCGCGGCGCGGCCGGCGGCGGCTCGTCCCGGCCGAGGACCAGCAGCGGCCGGACGGCGTCCAGCATCATCTCGACGCGGGCGGGCGGATACGCCAGGTCGACCGGCAGGTAGGCCGCGCCCGTCTTCAGCACGGCGAGCAGCGCCACGGCGAACTCGTCCGAGCGCGGCAGCGCGATCGCGACGACCTGCTCGGGACCGGCGCCGGCGGCGGCGAGCCGGTCGGCGAGCGCCTCGGCGCGGCGGTCGAGTTCGGCGTAGGTCAGCTCGGTGCCGCCGAACACCACGGCCGTCTTGTCGGGTGTGCGCGCGACCTGCTCCTCGACGAGGGCGGCGACCGTCCGCACGGGGAAGTCGCGGGCGGTGCCGGGATGCTCGACGGCGGGTCCGAGCGTCGACAGCCTCCGCTCCGGGTCGGCGGTGACCTGCGCGAGCAGCTCGTCCAGGCCGTCCAGGAGCCGCCGCACGGTCTCGGCGTCGAACAGGTCGGCGGCGAACGCGGCGAAGCCCTCGACCTCCTCGTCCCCTTCGGCGAAGTACAGGTCGAGGTCGAACTTCACGCCGCCGGTCTCCGGCAGGAACGGCTCGGCGCGCACGCCCGGCAGCGCGAGGCGCACGTCGTCCAGCCGCTGGTGGACGATCATCACCTGGAACAGCGGGCTGCGGGCCAGGGAGCGTTCGGGGGCCAGCCGGTCCACCACCCGCTCGAACGGGACGTCGGCGTGGGAGAACGCGGCGAGGTCGGCCGCGCGCACCCGGTCGAGCAGTTCGGCGAACGCCGGGTCGCCGGACAGGTCGGTGCGCAGGACGAGCGGATTGACGAAGACGCCGACCAGGTCGGCGAGGTCCTCGTCGGAGCGTCCCGCGATCGGCGACCCGAGCGCCACGTCGTCGCCCGCGCCGGACCGCTGGAGCAGCGCCGCGACGGCGGCGTGCAGGACCATGAACACGCTGGTGCCGGTGTCGCGCGCCAGCCGCCGCGCCCCGGCGGCCGGGAGCCGGAACGGGACGAGGCCGCCCCGGTGGCCCGCCTCCGCCGGACGCGGCCGGTCGAAGGGGAGGACGGTCTCCTCCGGCAGCCCGGCGAGGGTCTCCGCCCAGTGGTCGAGCTGGGCGGACGTGTCGGGCGCCGCCTCCCGCTGCCAGGCCGCGTAGTCGGCGTACTGGACGGGCAGCGGCTCCCAGCCGGGTTCGCGGCCGTCCCGCCGGGCCTCGTAGGCGCGTGCGAGATCGGCGAGCAGCGGCGTGAACGACCATTCGTCGGCGGCGGCGTGGTGCAGCAGCAGGACCAGCGACCATTCCGCGTCGCCCGTCCGGACGAGGGTGCCGCGGACCGGCAGGTCCCGGCCGATGTCGAAGACGTGCGCGGCGGCGTCCCGCTCGATGGCCGCGCGCCGCCGCGGCGTCTCGGACCGCGCGTCGACGACCGCGAGGCGAACGGGGACGTCCGGTTCGAGGATCCGCTGGACGGGCAGGCCGTCCGGTCCTTCGACGAGCAGCGTGCGCAGCGCCTCGTGGCGGGCGACGACATCGGCGAACGCGGCGTCCAGCGCGGTCTCGTCCACGGGGCCGCGGAGGCGCAGACCGAGCGGCAGGGCGTACGAGGCGGAGGGGCCGCGCAGACGCTCCTCCAGCCACAGCCCCCGCTGCGCGGCCGACGCGGGGACCGTCTCGGGCCGTTCGACGTCGCGGACGCGGACCCCGCCGGCGGCGACCAGCCTCGGCGCGAGCGCGGCGACGGTCGGCGCCTCGAACACGTCCGCGATGGACAGCGACCCGCCGAGGACGGCGCGGGCCTTGGCCGCGACGCGGGTGGCGAGCAGCGAGTGGCCGCCGAGGGCGAAGAAGTCGTCGTCGATGCCGATCCCCTCGACCCCGAGCAGCTCCGAGAAGATCGCGCAGAGCGCCGCCTCCCGGGCGTCGCGCGGCGCCCGCCCCGAGAGCCCCCTTGACGACCGCAGGGCCTCGGGGGCGGGGAGCGCGGCACGGTCGAGCTTGCCGTTGACCGTCCGGGGCAGCGCGTCCAGCGCGATGAGGGCGGACGGCACCATGTACTCGGGAAGCGCGTCGGCGAGCGCGTCCCGCAGAGCGGCCTCGTCCAGGTCGCCTTCGGGTACGTAGTAGCCGACGAGGCGGGGCTCGCCGGGACGGTCCTCGCGCACCACGACGGCGGCCTGCGCGACGCCCGGCCGCGCGGCGAGGACGGCCTGCGCCTCGGCGGGCTCGATCCGGAACCCGCGGATCTTCACCTGGTCGTCGGTGCGGCCGAGGTACTCGATGGTCCCGTCCCGGCCGCGCCGGGCCAGGTCGCCCGTCCGGTACATGCGGGAGCCGGGCGGGCCGTACGGGTCGGCGACGAACCGCTCCGCCGTCAGGTCGGGGCGGCCGACGTAGCCGCGGGCGAGCTGCGCGCCCGCCAGGTACAGCTCGCCGGGCACACCGGGCGGGACGGGACGCAGCGACGCGTCCAGGACATGGGCCCGGGTGTTCCAGAACGGGCCGCCGATCCCGGACGCGGGCAGGTCCGCGGACGTCGCCCAGATCGTCGCCTCCGTCGGCCCGTACATGTTGGTCGCGAGCGACGCCGACGCCTCCAGCGTCTCGGCGAGCGCCGCGGGCAGGGCCTCACCGCCGACCAGCACCCGCAGCCCCTTCAGCGCGGCCGGGTCGAGCGTCCCGAGCAGCGACGGGGTGCCCTGCACGACGGTGGCGTCCTCCAGCAGGACGGCGAGCGCGGCCGGGTCGCGCACGGCCCGCCGGCCGGCGAGCACGACCGTCGCGCCGCTGATCAGCGGGGCGAACAGCTCCAGGGCGGCGATGTCGAACGCGATCGTCGTCACCGCGACGAGCCGGTCGCCCGCCCCGAGGTTCAGCTGGGAGCGTGTGGTGAGCAGGAAGTTCGTCAGCGCGCCGTGCGGGACGGCCACGCCCTTGGGACGCCCGGTCGAGCCGGAGGTGTAGATGACGTAGGCGAGGTCGTCCCGGCGCGGTTCGGCGGACGGCGCCGCTGGCGCGCCCTCGGCCTCGCCACCGAGAACAATCTCGCCACCGAGAACAAAGAGGCTTGTCGTCTCGGGCAGCAGGCTCGCGGTCTCGTTGGTGACGATCGCGCAGAGGGGCCCGGCATCGTCCAGCATGTAGGCGAGCCGGTCGGCGGGATGGTCCAGGTCGAGCGGCAGGTACGCGGCGCCCGACTTCAGGACGCCGAGCAGGGCCACCGCCAGGTCGGGCGTGCGCGGCAGGGCGAGCGCGACGACGCTCTCCGGCCCGGCGCCCCGCGCGCGGAGCTCCGCCGCGAGCGCCGACGACCGCGCGTGCAGTTCGCCGTAGGTGAGGCTCTCCTCCCCGCTCTCGATCGCGGGGGCGTCCGGCGTGCGCGCCGCCTGCCCCTCGAACAGCGCGACGACGTTCGCATCCGGAACGGGATGGGCGGTGGCGTTCGCGTCCTCGATCAGGGCACGCTCGCCGGCGTCCATGACCTCCAGCGCGCCGATCGGGCGGTCAGGGTCGGCGAGCGCGTCCTCCAGGAGCGTTTCCAGGTGGCCGAGCAGCGCGTCGATGCGCTCGTCGTCGAACAGCTCGCGGCGGAACGTCGCCTCGACCGTCATGCCCTGCGGCCTGACGAACGCCTCCAGCGACAGGTCGAAGTGCGTGGTGCCGTTGTGGACGTGCGTCCAGCTCGACGCGACACCGGGCAGGTCCAGCTCGCCGATCTCCTGGGCGAGGAACAGCAGCATCGTGTCGAAGAACGCGGAACGTCCCCTCCCCCGGGCCGGCCGCAACTCCTGGACGATGCGGTCATAGGGCAGGGACTGATGCGCGAAACCCTCGGCGCACGTCCGGCCGGTGCGGCGCAGGGCCTCCCGGAACGTCGGCGCGCCCGACAGGTCCGTCCGCATCACGATCGTGTTGCCGAAGTTGCCGATGAGCCGCTCGATCTCGGCGTGCTCCCGGTTCATCACCGCCGACCCGATCGCCACGTCGCAGGCGCCGGTGTAGCGGTGCAGGAGGACGGCGTACGCGGCGAGCATCACCGTGAACGGGGTGACGTTCTCCTCGGCGGCGAGCTTCTTCATCCCCTCCGTCACGGCGTCGTCGAAGAGCCGGGCGCGGCGTCCGCCCCGCTCGGAGACCACGGCGCCGCGCGGACGGTCGGCGGGCAGGTCGAGGGGCGCGGGCGGCGGATCGAGACGCGAACACCAGTACGCGAGGTCGTCCTCGGCGAGCGGCCGCCGCTGCTCCCACTCGGCGTAATCGGCGTACTGGACGTCCAGTTCGGGCAGCCCGTGCGGCTCCCCCGTCAGGGCCGCGCGGTAGAGCGCCGACAGGTCGCGCGACAGCGAGCCCCACGTCATGCCGTCCCACGCGATGTGATGCACCACGAGAACGAGCGCGTGCTCGGCCTCGTCCCCGGCCTCGTCTTCGTCCCGGCCGAGGCGGAGCAGTTCGAGCCGGATGGGCCGCTCGTTCCGCAGGTCGAACGGCATCGCCGCCAGTTCCGCCGCCCGCGCGCCGGCGTCCGAGCACTCGACCGGCGGCAGGTCCAGCGCATCGTCGTCGCCGACGACCTGCGCGGCACCGCCGTCCTCCCGGTCCGCGTAGGTCGTCCGGAGGACGGCGTGCCGCCTGATCAGCCCCCGCAGCGCGTCGCGGAGCGCGCCCGTGTCGAGCTGCCCGGACATGCGGACGAGCAGGCAGACGTTGTAGGCGGGGCTGTCGGGGAACGTGCGGTGATGCAGCCACATGCTCTGCTGCGCGTACGACAGGGGGGCCGGTCCGCCGGATCCTCGTGGGGTGAGCCCGGCGGTGTCCGGTCCGAGCCCCGCCTCGGCCATCATCCGCCGCATCAGTTCGCGCCGCCGTGCCGTCGTCGTCTGCTCCTGCACGCTCAACTCTTTCGTTGTCGGCTTCTTCGTTCGTTGTCGGCTACTTCGTTGTCGGCTTCGCCACCGCCGGTTAGGTTAGCCTTGCCTATGAAAATCACACAAGGTTAGCCTTACCTAAGTTGGGACGTTCCGGCCCGCGAAAGGGAGTTGGCTGCCTTGTCGTCTGCTCTGAGCACTGATGCGACACTCACCGAGCTGGTGGTCGAGTACACCTCGGACCCCCTCGCGCTCATGTCCCGACTGGCCGGATCCGGGCTGTTCGACGACTACGTCGTATACGAGAGACCCGGGTCGTGGACGTTCGCGGGCGGCACACTCGGCGAGGTCGTCCTGGACGCCGAGACCGTCCGCGCCCACTGGCCAGGCCGGCCCCCCGCCACCCGCACCTGGACGGGACGTCCCGCCGACGCGCTCCACGGCACGTTCGCCGAAGCACCGCTCCCCACCTGGACCGCGTACGGCTGGATCGCGTTCGAGTTCGCCGCGCCCCGTCCCGCCGGGCGACTCGCGCACCTGATCGTCCCCCGCACCGAAGTCCGGATCGAGGACGGCCGCGCCACCGTCACCGGCGTCGACACGGGTGAGACGGAACAGGTCGCCAAGCTGCTCACCGACGCCGGCGCACCGTCCGCCGGCGCGCCGTCCCCGGTCGGCGTCCGAGTCGACGGCGACCGCTACCGCGCACAGGTCGCCGAGGCCGTGGCCGAGATCAACGCGGGCCGCTACCAGAAGGTCATCGTGTCCCGGCGGCTGGACATCTCTCACCCCGTCGACGTCGTGTCGACCTACGTCCGGGGCCGACGCGCGAACACCCCGGCGCGCTCGTTCCTTCTCGACCTGGGCGGCTTCCAGGCCACCGGGTTCAGCCCCGAAGTCCTCGCGAGCGTCGACGCCGACGGCCGCGTCATGACACAGCCGCTCGCCGGCACCCGCGCCTTCGGGCTCGGCGCCGACACCGACGCGCTCACCCGCCGCGACCTGGAGACCGACCCCAAGGAGATCTACGAGCACGCCGTCTCCGTCCGCACCTCACAGGACGAGCTGTACCGCGTCTGCGACCCTGGAACCGTCCAGGTCACCGGCTTCATGACCGTGAAGGAGCGGGGCAGCGTCCAGCACCTCGGCTCCAGCGTCAGCGGCGTCCTCGCCCCCGGGCGCACCTCATGGGACGCCCTGGACGCCCTGTTCCCCGGCGTCACCGCGTCCGGCATCCCGAAGCCCGAGGCGATCGAGGCCATCACCCGCCTGGAGGAACGCCGCGGCCTCTACTCGGGCGCCGTCGTCGCCGTCTCCCACGACGGCGCCCTCGACTCGGCCCTCGTCCTGCGCGCCCTCTACAGCGAGGACGGCCGCGCGTGGCTCCGCGCAGGCGCCGGCATAGTCAGCGCCTCGACCCCGGACCGCGAGTACGAGGAGACCTGCGAAAAGCTCTCCAGCATCGCCCCCCATGTAGTCCCGCTCAGCTGACGATCACGGAGCCCGGTCAGGTGCGGCGGACGGGGAGGGTGCGGGGGCCGCGGACCTGCCCCGCGGACCACGTCACGGCGGACGGGTCGTCCAGGGTGAAGGCCGGGATCCGTTCGAGCCACACTTCCAGGGCGACGCGGAGTTCCATCCGGGCCAGGTGGGAGCCGACGCACCGGTGGATGCCGAGGCCGAACGCGGAGTGCCGGTTGACGTCGCGGTCGATCACCACCTCGTCCGCCCGGTCGAACTGCGCCGGGTCGCGGTTGGCCGCCGGGAACGACAGCAGCACCCAGTCGTCGGCCTTCATGTCCACGCCGCGCCAGTTCATGTCCTGTTTGACCAGCCGCGCCATCGTGACCGGCGCATAGGCGCGGAGGAACTCCTCCATCGCGGCCGGCAGCAGGCCGGGGTCGGCGACGAGGCGCTCGCGGTCGGACGGCGTCTTCGCCAGGTGCCACAGCGAGGCGCCGATCGCGCTCCACGTCGTGTCGATGCCGGCGATGAGCAGCAGGGCCATCGTCCCGGCGACATGGGAGGGTTCGAGCCTGCGGCCGTAGATCTCGGCGTCGATCAGGTACGTGGTGAGGTCGTCGCGCGGGTTGGCGACATGGTCGCGGATCTGGGCGTGCAGATAGTCGAACAGCTGCTCCATCCGCTCGATGCGCTCCTCGGGCGGCAGGTTGACGCCTTCGAGCGCGTTCTCGACGAACCGGCGGAACCGCGGCCCGTCCTCCTGCGGGAAACCGAGCATGTCCGCGATGACCCGGACCGGGATGTGCTGGGCGTAGTCGTGCGCGGCGTCGACGACGTCGCGGCCTTCGAAGGAGTCGATGAGCGCGTGGCAGAACGCCCTGGTCGCCGGCTCCAGCCTCCCGACGGCGGTCTTGGTGAACGCCGGAAGCAGCAGCCCGCGGGCGTCGCGGTGGAACGGCGGGTCGGACGAGATCGGCGGCACGCCGCCCACCGGCGCGATCTCCCGCGGCGGCCGGAAGTTGCTCATGATGATCGACCGCGACGAGAAGTGCTCGGTGTCGTAGGCGATCGCCGCGACGTCCTCGTGCCGTGTGGGCAGCCAGCCGCCGCCGAACCGCTCGGTGCGCGCGAACGGGCAGCGCCGCCGCAGGTCGTCCTGGATCGGGTACGGGTCGGCCGCCCACTCAGGTTCGAGGTGGGAGAAGTCGGTCGTCCAGTCCGCGACGGGGCCGGTGATGATCTCGTTGCGGACGCCGAGGGGACGGCTCTCGCGCATCTCTTCGAAGCCCTTGTCGAAGCGGTCGTCGGCGGCATGTCCGGAGGAGCGGGCCATGTCATGTCTCCTTGAGGTCATGTCTCCTTGAGGTCATTTCTCCTCGAGGATGTAAATCGCCCGCTCGGGGCAGTTCGCGACCGCGCGGCGGGCGTCCGGTTCCTGGTCCGGTGTCACGGTCCCGTCACCGAGGACCGTCCCGTAGCCCTCTTCGTCGTCGCCGAACAGGCCGGGCGCAAGGTCGTAGCAACGGCCGTGTCCCTGGCAGCGGTCGGGGTCTATCTGCACTTTCACTGGGTTCCTCCCGTCTGTGCCGTGGAGCCGGGCGGCGCAAGCGCGGCCGCGATGCGGGCCAGGAGCGCGGACCACTCCTCGTCCCCGACCGCGTGCAGGTCCGGCGTGACGAGCGCGCTGCCCACCCCCAGCAGGAGGCACAGATGGGCGAGCGCGTTCGGTGAAACGGCGGCGTCGAACTCGTTCCCGGCCTGCGCGATGCGCACCAGCCCGGCGAGCCGGTCGCCGCGTTCGCCCACATAGTCGCGCATCGGCCGGGCGACGTCCTCGTCGCGGCGGGCCGCGACGAGCGCCTCCACGATCAGGTATTCGCGGACGTCGCGGCGCCGGGGAAGCCACCGTCCGGCGGTGAGCAGCAGCTCGGTGACCGGACGGTCCGGCTCGGCGGCGAACAGTTCGTCGAGAAGCCGCCGCCCGTGCGCGCGCAGAGCCGCCACCAGCAGCTCCGCCTTCGAGTCGAAATGCGCGTAGAGCGCGCCGTTGCTCACCCCGGCGGCCCGCGCGATGTCGGCGACGCGCGTCCCGTCGTACCCGTGCTGCGCGAACCCGTCGGCGGCGGCGCGCAGCAGCCGCTCCCGGGTCTCCGCCGCGGTGACGCCCGCGATGCGTCCCATGATGGAATTAAAAGACCGTTCATTTGATGGGTCAAGGGCGCAAGGGTGCGCCTAAGCCCCCGGCCCCAGCAGCCTTGATCATGCTTCACCCTGCTGAAATGACTCTGCCGGTTCCGGATACGGTTGACGACGGCCGCCAAGGAATGCGGCGATCGCATCCTTCGGTGTGCACCGGCGTGCGCGCGTACCGGTGCCCGATGATGTTCGACCTTCACCGCCGTTGAGGACCTGTCATGCCCCAGTCGTACCCGCGCCACGAGCCCGCCGCCGGGCCCGCCGAGTCGCTGCGGGAAATCGTCGCGGATCAGCGGCTGGACGATGCCCGGGTGTGGCTGGAGACGAGGCAGCCGCATGTGATCGCCGATGAGCTCGCACGGATGGGCGACGTCGGCGCCGGGGTCGCGTTCCGGCTGCTGGACGAGGACCGGGCGCCGGCGGTGTTCGGGGAACTGGAGCCGGTCGACCAGCAGCAGATCCTGGCGGGGTTGCATGACCGCTTCTTCCTGGACCTGGTCGAGGGCATGGACCCGGACGACCGCGTCCGGATGCTGCGGGAGACGCCGGCCGGGGTCGCCGAGCGGGTCCTGGCGGGGTTGAGCCCCCACGAGCGGCGGGTGACCTCCGCGCTGCTGGAGTACCCGGAGGGTTCGGCCGGCCGCTACATGACTCCCGAGGTGGTGGCGCTGCCGCAGGAGCTGACCGTCGAGCAGGCGCTGCGGACCGTGCGGGAGGAGGGCGCGAACGCCGAGACGGTGTACACGCTGCCGGTGGTCGACGCCGGGCGGCGCCTGACCGGCATCGTGGAGCTGCGCGAACTCGTCCTCAACCCGCCGGACATGATGGTCGCGGACCTGGTGGTCACCGAGCCGGCCACCGCGTACGCGACCGACCCGGCCGAGGACGCCGCCCGGCTGATGACCGAGACCAACGACATGAACCTGCCGGTCGTCGACGGCGACGGCCGGCTGGTCGGGCTGCTGACCTTCGACGACGCGGTCGAGGTGATCGAGGCCGCCGACACCGAGGACTTCGCCCGGCAGGCCGGCACCGCCCCGTGGACGGGTCACTACATGGCCGCCTCGGTCTGGCAGCTGGCCCGGTACCGGGCGCTCTGGCTGAGCCTCCTGCTGATCGCGGCGACGCTCACGGTCGGCGTGACCCGGGCGTTCGAGGCCACCCTGGAGCAGGTCGCCACGCTGGCGCTGTTCATCCCCATGCTCATCGGGGCGGGCGGAAACGCTGGCGCCCAGGCCGCCACCGCCTGCGTGCGCGCGCTGGCGGTCGGCGAGGTCCGCGGGTCCGATCTGCTGAAGGTGGTCTGGCGCGAGCTCCGGGTCGGTCTCGTCCTGGGCTCGCTGCTGGCCTTGTTCGGCCTCGTGGTGGGGACGCTGTTCGTCGGCGGGGACGTCGCGGCGGTGGTCGGCATCACCCTGGTGCTCATCTGCGGGTGGGCGGCCACCATCGGCGGCACCATGCCGCTGCTGGCCAAACGGCTGCGGATCGACCCGGCGGTCGTCTCCGCCCCGATGGTCACCACCTTCGTGGACGCCACCGGCCTGATCATCTACTTCCTGACCGCGAAGGCCGTCCTGGGCATCTGACGGCACGGCCGCCCTCTCCCCCACGTCCCCGGAGGGGAGGCTGTGGCGTCGAACCAGCCGAAAGTACGGTCGCCGCCGGCGCGAACCGTGCTTTGGGCCGGTGACCCGGGGTGGCGCCGTTACCGACGATGCCGTCATGTCGCATGAGAATCCGATCCCGGTGCTGCACGCCGAGGGATTGACGAAAAGGTACGGCCGCCGGGAGGCGTTGAGCGGAGTCGATCTCCGCGTTCCGGCCGGTCGCGTCGTGGGGCTGGTGGGTCCGAACGGGGCCGGCAAGTCGACGCTGCTGAATCTGGCCTGCGGGCTGCTGCAACCCACGTCCGGCTCCCTGCGCGTCCTGGGGTCCCGGCCGGCGGCGGACGCCGCGCACCTGGCCAGGGTCGGGTTCGTGGCGCAGAACACCCCGGTGTACCCGTCGTTTAGCGTGGCCGACCATCTGCGTCTGGGCGCGCGGTTGAACCCGTCCTGGGACCGGGGCCTGGCCGAGCGGCGCATCGCGCAGCTTGGGCTGAACCCGGACCAGAAGGCGGGACGGCTGTCGGGCGGTCAGCGCGCGCAGCTGGCGCTGACGGTCGCCGCCGCCAAGCGCCCCGAACTGCTGATCCTCGACGAGCCCGCCGCCGCGCTGGACCCGCTGGCGCGCCAGGCCTTCCTGGTGAACCTGATGGAGTTCGTCGCGGAGCTCGGAGCCGGAGCCGTGCTGTCATCGCACCTGCTCGGGGACATCGAGCAGGTCTGCGACCACCTCATCGTCCTGTGCGGCTCGCGGGTCCAGGTCGCCGGCGAAGTCCGCGACCTGCTGGCCGGCCATCACCGGCTGGTCGCGCCCCGCGGCGAGCTCGGCCGGCTGCCCGCCGGCGTCGAGGTCGTCCGCGTGGAACACGGCACCCGGCACAGCAGCGCGCTGGTGCGCGCCGACCTCCCGCCGTCGGAGATCCCGTTCCGGGACGGGCCCGTCACGCTCGAAGAGCTGGTGCTCGGTCACATGTCGCGGGCGAACCCGTCCGCCGCCCAAGCCGCCGCCGCGGCCGGGGAGGGAGGGCGATGATCTGGTTGAACTGGCGGCAGTTCCGGCTCCAGTCGCTGGCCGGCGCGATCGGGCTCGCCCTGATCGCCGGATACCTGCTGTACCTGGGCATGGACATCCGGGACGCCTATGACGCCTACCGGTCCCGGTGCGCCGACCCCGCAAGCTGCGCGCAGGCCGGGAGCCAGTTCCAGAGCACCTACAAGAACACGCTGCTGTTCCTGGCCGCCGGGCTCGGGCTGATCCCCGTCATCATCGGCGTGTTCTGGGGGGCGCCGCTGATCGCGCGGGAACTGGAACTCGGCACCCACCGGCTGGTGTGGAACCAGAGCGTGACCCGAGGCCGCTGGCTGATCGGGAGGATGGCGTTCGTCGGCCTGGCGGCGATGATCCTGCCGGGCCTGGCCGCCCTGCTGCTCACCTGGGCGGCCTCCCCTTACGACCTGGTCGCCTCCGACCGGTTCGGGACGCTGGAGTTCGGTGCCCGCGACATCGTCCCGATCGGCCACGGCTTCCTCGCCTTCACGCTCGGCACCGCCGTCGGCCTGTTCGTGCGCCGGACGCTTCCGGCGATGGCCATTACGGGCGTCGTCTTCCTCGTCGTCCAGTTCACCGTTCCGAACCTGGTGCGGCCGCACCTCATGCCGCCGGAGAAGGCGACGCTGCCGATGACCGTGCAGACCATCAACCAGGCCAGGAACCTCGGCAGCATCACCGGCACCCCCGTCATCGGCGGCCTGCGGGTGCCCGGCGCACCCGACGCGTGGGTCAGCGAGACCAGCCCGCTGCGCACCGCGGACGGGCGGACGGTCGGCGAGAGGACGTTCAACGACTGCCTCAACACCCCGCCGACGACCGGCGCGGGCCGCACGTTCGGGGACGCCGCGGTCTGCCTGTCCGAACTCGACCTGCACGTCGACATCGAATACCACCCCAGCAGCCGCTACTGGCCGTTCCAACTCGCCGAGACGGGCCTCTACCTGGTGGCCGGCGCACTCCTCACCGCCATCGCGCTACGGCGCGTCAGGCGAGCCTGAGGCAACCGTGCTCACTGATTCCCGTCCCGGCCGACATCCGCGTCCGTCCGCCCCCCGGCCGCCGGACGGCGCATCGATAACCTGTCCGGCATGACCGTTCCGGGGGGATGGGTCCGGGGCGTCTCCGCGGCCGGGCTCGGCGCCGTGTTCCTCACGGCCATCGCCGTGCAGTCCACCGCCATCGCGCGGAGCTGGGGCGCCTGGTACTGGGTGCCGGGCAGCGTCTGCGCGGCGGCGGTGTGCCTGCCGGCGCTGCTGGGGCTGCGCCGGCCGCTCCGGCCGGCGGTCGCGGGCCTCGGCCTCGCGGTGTCGGCCATCGTGGTCACCCGCCTGGCCGGTCCCGGCCTTCCCGCCGAACCCAGCCCGGCCATGACCCTGGGCCTGGCGGTGCTGACCGGCTCCGCGCTCCGGGCCCTCACCCCGGTACGCGCCGGCGCCATCGCGGGCGCCGTGCCGGCCGTGATCATCGCCGGTCAGCTCGCCGCCGGGCCGCCGTCCGCGGGTCTCGCGGCGGTGACGGCGCTGGACGCCCTGGTCTGGCTGGCCGGGGTCGGGGCCGGGCTGTCGCTGCGGCTGCTGGACGCCCGGTCGTCCGCGGCCGCCGAGCGGGTGCGGCGGGACGAGCGGCTGGCACTCGCCCGGGAACTGCACGACGTCGTGGCGCACCACATCACGGGCATGGTGGTCCAGGCACAGGGCGCGCAGGTGGTCGCGAGGCGGAACCCGGAGCACGTCGGCGAATACCTCAGCGAGATGGAGGCCGCCGGCACCGACGCCCTGGCGGCGATGCGGCGCGTCGTCGGGCTGCTCCGCGACGCCGGCGACGCGGCACCGGCGTCCCCCGGACCCGAGCGGCTCGGCGCGCTCGTGGAGCGATTCCGCCGGCAGGGCCCGGAGGTGCGGCTCAGCATGCCGGACGGGGACTCCGGGTGGCCGCCGGAGGTGACCACCACGGTGTACCGCGTCGTCCAGGAGGCGCTGACGAACGTGTCGCGGCACGCGCCCAGGGCCCGGTCCGTCATGGTCACCGTCGAGCGGACCGCGGAGGGCGTCACCGTCGAGGTGACCGACGACGCCCCGGCGGCCCCGTCCCGCCACCCGCATCGCGGCGGATACGGTCTGATCGGCATGCGCGAACGCGTCGAGACGCTCGGCGGCTCGCTGCGCGCCGGGCCGCGGCCCGGCGCCGGCTGGTCCGTGCGGGCGGCCCTGCCCGTCCCCACCAGGGAGCCCCGATGACCATCTCGGTCCTGCTCGCCGACGACCAGGCGATGATCCGCCGCGGACTGCGGCTGATCCTGGAGGACCAGCCGGACATCAGCGTCGTCGGGGAGGCCGCCGACGGGGCCGAGGCGGTCGCCATGGCCCGCCGGCTGCGCCCGGACGTATGCCTGGTGGACATCAGGATGCCCCGGCTCGACGGCATCGAGGTGACCCGCGCGCTCGCCGGCCCCCGGGTACCCGACCCGATGCGGATCGTCGTCGTCACCACCTTCGACCTCGACGAGTACGTGTACGGGGCGCTGCGCGGCGGCGCGGTGGGGTTCGTCCTCAAGGACGCCGGACCCGCCCTGCTCGTCGAGGCGGTCCGCGCCGCCCACAACGGCGAGGCACTGGTCTCGCCGTCGGTCACCGTCCGGCTGCTGCGGCATCTGACGGCCGCCTCGGCACCGCCCGGCGCCGCGCAGCCCCCGCCCCTGACGGACCGCGAACTCCAGGTCGTCCAGGCCCTGGCGCGTGGCCGCACCAACCAGGAGATCGCCGCAGAGCTGTTCATCTCGCTCAGCACAGTCAAAGGCCACCTGTCGGGCATCCAGACCAAACTGGGGGTGCGCAACCGGGTCGGAATCGTCACGTGGGCGTGGGAGAACCGACTTGTCGACCCACCATGAGCAGCGCCGCGGGGCCGGGCGGCCGAGGCGAAGCCCGGGACCCCTGAACCGGGGCCCCGGGCCGGCATCGGGTTACATGAGCCAGGCGGCGATGTCCAAGCCGGGTCCGCCGGGCGGCCACAAGATGAAGAACACCGCCCAGGCGATGAACTTGGCGACCTCCAGCGCGGTGCGGACCCGCCAGTAGCGGGCGGCATGCCGGCCGTCGGCCCGCCTGCCCTCGATGACGTCCTTCTTCCCGCCGTCGTCCATGATCTGCGTTCTCCTTTCCCGGCCCGGGGGCGGCCGGGTCCCGCGCCGATCCGTCTCGGCGTGAATCCAGGGAACATCCGCAGGCCAGGTGTCCAGCAGGGGTCCGGACGATGCGATGCCCGGCCCGTCCACCCAGGTGCCGGAACCGGACAGGCGCTCGGCCGTCCGGGACGGTCGGCGGCCACGGGCGTCCTCGCGTCGTACAGTCTCGGACAGCGTTGGACACTCGGAGAAGGGTGAGGCGTGGACGACGTTCCGCACACGCACGACCTGGAGGAGAAACTCGCAGCGGTCGCCACCCGGGCGGAACTGGCCGCGCTGCTGCGCGAGTTGCACACGCGGGCGGACAGCCCGTCGCTGCGCACGCTCGACACGGACTCGGTCAAGCGCGGGGATCCGGTGCGGCTGACGAAGTCCTCGGTGAGCGACATGCTCAAGGGCAGCCGCTTCCCCCGCAAGGCGCTGCTGTCGGCCTTCGTCCAGGCCTGCGGGGCCCCCGCCTCCCGCCTGGCCCCCTGGACGCAGGCATGGGAACGCATCGCGACCACTGAAAAAATCCGGCCCCAGACCGACACCGGCACCCGGCCGGACGTGTGCGTCGAGCTGGCGCGATGGGTGGCCGAGTTCGACCAGCCGCACACATCGTCCCCCGAGGAGATCCTCCGCGGCGAAGGGCCGGCGGTGAGCACGAACGACCTGGCGGCCCTGCCCTCGGCACTCGGGGCGCTGCGCTCCAGCGGCGTGACCGCCGAGGTGGTCACCTGCTTCCGCGCCATCCATGTGCCGGTCGGGTCGGCCTCCGAATTCTGGGCGGTGCTGGCCGCGGACATGACGCTGCACCGCGGGACCGCCGGCCACCGGCGGTGGCTCGTCAAGGAGAGCGGCGAGATCCTCAGGCGCAGGAACAAGCCGGAACACGTGGCGCAGCTGCGGCTGACCTGGAAGGTGCTCTTCGAGAGGTTCCTGACCGGCGGCGCCGACGACCCCGCATGGCCGATCGAGCAGATGGTGGCCGACATCACGGCGTGGGCGGGCGGCCGGGCCAACTGGTTCTACCAGTTCATGGTCTGGCTGCTGGAGGTCGTCCCGGACGACCCGGAGCTGTGGACGGGCATCCACAGGGCGCTCCGGAACTACGAGGCCGACCTCCCGAAGGAGGCGCCCTGGGAGCTGCGCCTGCGAGTCAAGAAGGCCCAGGGCCTGGCGTCGCGCCGCATCGGCCCCCGGCGGCCGGCCTCCTTCGCCCCGGCCATCACGCCCATTCCGAGCGGCCGCCTGTGCCCCTACGAGTTCAAGGCGATGCTCTTCCCCCTGACGATCGGCGAGGTCGCCGTCCTGCTGGCGGACGAGGTCCCGGACAACGTCGACCACCCCTACGTCATCGATCTTCCCAAGCCTCCCGAGAAGGGCACGGGCACCGACCTGGTCAACTGCCTGAGCCGGCTGATCGGGGCCTGCATGCGCGACGATCCCGACTCCGAGGAACTGTGGGCGATCCCCACCGCCCCCGAATGGCTGGCCCTCGCCGGCTGCGAGGACACCGACCATCCCTGGGGCCAGTCCCCGCCCACCCCCGAACGGGCGAATCTCGGCTACGACGAACTGCGGGGCAGGCATGAGGTCGAGCCCGTCGGCTGGCGGGAGGGCGGGAAGTCGCCGCACGGCGTCCAGGACTGCTGCGGCAACGTCCACGAGATCGTCGAGTGGCGTCTGGACGGGACCGGCCGCCGGGATTTCCGGCTCGCGGGCGGATGTTTCCGCACCGCACCGAAGTGGTCGTCATGCCGCGTGTTCCGGCCGCTCATCCCGAGGCCCTACTCCAGGCGGAATGTAGGCGTACGCCTGATCAAGTACCACATCTCCGACACCGCCCGCCGCGAGGCCGCACTGCGGGACTTCCTCAACGAACAGGGTGCCGTCAGATGAAGGCGCGCACCTCCTGCTCCTGCCGCGGCATCTCGGTCAGCACTCCCAGCGTGGTGCCGGGAACGCGCGGCGCAGGCGGGCGGGACGCTGCGGGCCGTCCACGAGGGCGCAGATCAACAGGATCCGCCATATGGCCGCCCGCCGTTCCAAAGCCCGGCGGGTGACCCACGACTCCTCCAGCACTTCGGGGATCATCAGCTCCACGGAACACCTTCCGGCGCCCCAACTCGCCACGCCGCGCAGACCTCTGCTCGCCACCCTGGTGCCCCATCCGCACCCTGACCATTTCAACGGGCTGCCGTACGTCGTGCCGGAGGACGTCCCCGCTATACGCCGCCACGGCGCGGTCCCGAAGGTGATCGAGGAGAGCTCTACGGCCGAGCGGGAGCAGTGGGGACCCATGTACGGCGATTACTGACCGGACTCGCCGCCGGGCGCCCGAGCGGTTGCTAGACGGCGGCGCAACGGTCGAGGCGGGATGACCGGGCACGACCTCGATCCGGCCGAGAGCGACGCTGGCGGGATCGGTCGGAGTGGACGGATCAGGTGGCAGCGGGCACGCTGGCGCAATGTCCAGCGTGTACAAGAGTTCGCGGGGCCGGCTCGCGGTCCGCCAGTGGTGTTCGGCTGCTTTGGCGCGGGCCGACTTCCCGCTCGCACATGCAACGGTGGACACCAGCGGCGGCCGGGTAGCGCTCGTGTCGGCCGGACACCAAGGGCCGCGGGTCGTCCTGGTGCCCGGTACCGGCTTCAACGCAGCGGTGGCACTGCCGTGGCTGCGGGCACTGTCAGGGCGGTGGGCGACCACGGTCGTGGATCTGCCCGGTCAGCCCGGACTCAGCGACCCGCACCGGCCCCGGCGGGGCAGGGTGGCCTGGTACGGCCGGGTCCTGGACGAGGTCCTAGCGGCCGCGGACCTGGACCGCGTCGTGCTGGTGGGCAATTCGCTGGGCGCGGCGGTGGCCCTGGCCGCCGACTCCCCCCGGATCGCGGCGCGAGTGCTTGTCTCCCCCGCCGGTCTCATCCGTCTCACGGTGGAACCGGCACTGGCGTTGGCATCAGCCCGTTGGCTGCTGCGTCCCACGCCCGAACACACCCGCCGCATGCTGCGGTTGTTCGTCGCCCCCGGTGAGGACCCGCCAGAGAACGAAGTCGAATGGATGACTCTGATGGCCGCCAATTGCCGCACCACCCTGGCCCCGCCGCCCCTGCCCGCCGAACTGCTCGCCCGCCGCACCGACCGGCCCTGCGTTGTCGGGACGGGAGAGCACGACCGGTTCCTCCCACCTCGTCGACTGGCACCAGCACTGCGCCGGACCATGGACCTCGAGCTGCAAATCCTGCCCAGCATGGGCCACCTGACCACTCCGGATCACCTCGACGCCGTGGTGTCGCTCATAGCCGAGGTCGCCGCCCAGCCCACCGGCTGAATAGCAGCACGGGCATCACCACCGGGCGCTGAGCCCTGGTCGGGGCATCGTCCCCAGGTAGGGGCGTTGTCCCAGGCAGGGGCGTTGTCACCGGCAGGGGCGTTGTCACCGGCAGGGCGTCGTGACCGGTGTGGTGTGGGTGGTGCGGTCGGGAGGGGGCCTGGTCGGTCAGGGCCGGCGGCAGGGCGTCGTTACTGTTGTGTGGTGTGTGGTGGGTGATGCGGTTGGGAGGGAGCCTGGTCGGTTAGGGGCCACCGGTTTGGCGTTGGCCGCGGAGGCGGAGTTGGCGGGCGGGCCGGGCCTTTGGGTAGGTGCGCCGGCGGCGGGGGCGGTCCCGGTGGGGTGTGAGGGCCGTGGTCGAGGTCGGAGCCTGGTCCCACAGGTTCGGGATGCTCGGCTCGGCGTCCGGTCGCGGGTCCGATGGCACGTGTGATGCAACGGGGCGGGGAGCGTCGGCCGACGGCTGAGCAGGCTGAGCGGTGAGAACCGCGTCGCTGGGAGGCAGTGCACGGTAGCTGTAGCGGCCGTCCTGGTCCTTGGTGATGGTGAGCCGGGCCGGGTGACCGGCCTTCCAGCGGTTGTGCCACCCGCAAACCAAGGCGAGTTGGTCGATGTCGGTGGGGCTGTTGCCCAACGCCCAACCCTTGACGTGATCGACCTCGCACAACGTCCCGGGGACCTCGCAGCCCTGCACCGCACACGTCGGGTAAAGGGTCTCAAGGACACGGCGTTGACCCGGGGTGGCGAACCGTTCCCGGTAGCCGAGATAGAGCGGCAGGTGGCCGCGTCCCAGCAATAGCGGCGAGACCCCGGCTGACAGAGCGATGCGGCGGGCCTGTTCGGCGGGGATGGGTGTCCCGTCGGTGAGGCGAGCGGGTGCGGTGCCGCCGGTGAGGGTGTGCAAGTCGCAGACGACCGTGACCTTGGTGGCCTTGTGCCCGCCCGACAGCACGCTCGACAGCGCGGCGGCCGTCCGCTCCGACAGGTCACGGCGGTCGTCGGCACCGGCGGGCTTGGCCAGCGGACCGAGCGTCCCGTCCCAGATCGCGGCGTCTTCGACGTTCAGCCAGCCCTTGATGTACCGGCCGCCGTCCAGCGACCGGGTGGAGTCGATCCAGGACCGCTCATACCCGCGCCGCGAGTCGGCGTCGGGAGTCTCAGTACCGTCGCGTTCGGCGATGACGTCACGGATCCGGCGGCCGAACGAGGCGACCTTCCCGGCGGAGAAGTCCTGATCGACCATGCCGAGCAGGATCTTCTCGGCCGCGGCGCAGTCGGTGTCGTCCAGGCGTGCGACCGCACCGGCGATGGTGGCGGCGTACCCGAACGACAGCGAACCCGACGTCCACCGCCCGGTCATCTCAGCCAGACGGTGCCGCTGGCGGGCCAGGGTGAGACGTTCCTTGGCGCGGGCGTCGCGCATGCCGAGCCGGTTCCGAAGCCACGACTGCGTGGAGGGGAACCCCCACCGCTGGACCTCCATGCCTTTATCCACCACGCCGATGAATCCGGCGAGGACGGCCTCTTGCTTGTCGGTGGCGGCGGCGAGTGCTTCAGTGAGTTCCAGGCACGTCGCCGCGGATTCCGGTGCGGCTCGCTCAGCCAGTTCGGCGGCGACCTCCGAAAGGGCGTTCACCAATTCCATGGTGGACGCCTCATTCAGGCCGATCATCATCGAACGCATGTACGAATGCTATCGCACCCCGGCATCGCAATACGCCCCAGACGACTTGGATCAGGGTTGGATTATTGTCACCACCTGGATAGTCGGAGTGACACGCGGAGCGGTCATAAGCCGCAAATCAGCCATTTCCCCGTGCCCGTTCTTGGCTGGGCGATTCTTGGCTGGGCGGTGGGGGCGGCGCGACCAGGCGGGGCAGGCGGAGCCTGCCCTTTGCACGCTGCATGAGGGGCCGCAGAGGCTCCGAAGTCAAGGGTGGGACGGAGTCCCATCGCGAAGCGACGCGAAGCGCCCTTGACTTTGGAGGGGCGGCCCCGTACGCTGCGCCGCCCCCACCGCCGAATGAACAATTCCCTTGAAGATGATCCAAGTGAGGATGATCCGAGCACCCGATCCCTTGAAGATGATCCGAGAGAAGATGATCCGAGCAGCCGATCTCGATGGACAGGCCCGGCCGGACACGATCAACCAAGACCGGCGGCGAGCACTTTCTTGCTGATCTTGCCTACAGGGGTGCGCGGGAAGGAATCCACTACCTCAATACGATCCGGGAATTTGTAAGCGGCGACGCCTCGCTCGCGCAGGAAGTCCTTGATTTCGCGGAGGACCGGCGCATTCTCACTGTCCCTGATGATGAGGAACGCGCACGTCCGTTCGCCCATCATCGGGTCGGGGAGGCCGACGACGGCGGCGTCGTGGATCGCGGGGTAGGCCAGGAGGTGGTTCTCCAGCTCCTCGGCGGAGATCTTGTCGCCGCCCCGGTTGATCTGGTCTTTCTCGCGGCCCTCCACGACGAGGTGACCCGTCGGGAGTTCGCGGACGAGGTCGCCGGTGCGGTAGAAGCCGTCCGGGGTGAAGGAGCGGGCGTTGTGCTCGGGCGCGCGGTAGTAGCCGCGGAGGGTGTACGGGCCGCGGGTGAGGAGTTCGCCCACTTCACCGGGGGCGACTTGTTCGCCGTCGCCATCTACTACGCGGATCTCATCGGCGGGTGAAAGAGGGCGGCCCTGAGTTTGTTCCACCAAGTCGCGCGGATCGTCCAGGCGGGTGTAGTTGAGGAGGCCCTCGGCCATGCCGAAGACCTGCTGGACCTGGCAGCCGAGGACGTCCGGTACCTCGGCGGCGCGTTCGGCGGCGAACTTGGCGCCGCCGACCTGGAGGAGTTCGAGGGACGAGACGTCTTCGTCGGACCAGGTCACGGCGTCGAGCCAGAGAAGGGCGATCGGGGGGACGACGGCGCAGACGGTGGCGCGTTCGCGTTCGATCAGGGGGAACGCCTCGTCCGGGGAGCCGGACGGGGACAGGACGACCGTGCCGCCGTTGGCGAAGACGCCGAGGATCCCGGGGCAGGCGAGCGCGAAATTGTGGGCGGCGGGGAGGACGACCAGGTAGACGGTGTCGCGGTTGAAGCCGCAGACATCGGCGCTGGCCTCCAGGTTGTAGACGTAGTCGCGGTGGGTCCGCGGGATGAGTTTCGGCAGGCCCGTGGTACCGCCGGATAGCAGGAAAGCGCCTACGTCGGACGGATCGGGGACGTCGACCGCCACGGCATCGGAATGGGCATCCGCGTCAACATCGACATCCGCACCGGCATCCGCACCGGCACCGGCATCGGCACCGGCACCGGCATCGGCACCGGCACCGGCATCGGCATCGGCATCGGCACCGGCACCGGCACCGGCACCGGCACCGGCACCGGCACCGGCATCGACCGAGGAAAGCGCGGTGAACTCCTCGGCGTCGCCGTCCACGATTACGTGCTCTACGGGGAGGGTGCGGGCCATCGTCCGGTAGTCGAAGTCGCCGTCGCGGTCGGCGCAGATGTAGGCGCGGGCCTCGGACAGCTCGCACAGGTAGCGGATTTCGCTCTCGCGGTGCGCGGGGAGGGCCAGGACGGGGGCGGCGCCGATCCGGACCAGGGCGAGGAACGCGACGACGAAGCCCGTGGTGTTCGGGAGCTGGACGACGACGCGGTCGCCTCGGCGGACGCCCAGGCGCCGGAAGCCGGCGGCGGTGCGGGAGGCGCGGTCGTCCAGGTCTGCGTAGGTGAGGCGGTCGTCGCCGGCGATCAGGGCGGTCTGGTCCGGGGCGCCTCGCAGGACGTCGCCCAGGAGGCGGTCGGTCCAGTAGCCCTCGGCCTTGTAGCGCGCTTCGAGGTCGGCCGGCCAGGGAGTGAAGCCGTCGGTGTCCATCGGCGGGCTCACCGCCCGGCGAGCTGGGCGGGGGCGCCGGGGACCGGTTCGGCCGGGTCGGAGCCGAGTGCGACGATGCGGTTGGCTGCGTCGACGTGGACGACGCGGGGCTCGTGGCGGTCCCGGCCGGCGTCGTCCACGGACGTGTAAGTGATGATGATGACCATGTCGCCGGGCTGGACCTGGCGGGCCGCCGCGCCGTTGACGCCGATGACGCCGCTGCCCGCCTCGCCGGTGATGGCGTAGGTGACGAGACGGGAGCCGTTGGTGATGTCGACGACATGGACCTGTTCGCCCTCGACGATGTCCGCGGCCTCCATCAGGTCCGCGTCGATCGTCAGGGAGCCCACATAGTGCAGATCCGCCTGGGTGACGGTCGCACGGTGGATCTTTCCGTTCATCAGCATCCGCTGCACCGGTTCGCCCTCTTTCTCAAGAACAACTAAGGCTAGGCTTACCTTAGCTACTCCCCCGGCAGAGGAGAACCCCGACGATGCTCCGGCGACTGGTGATGGACATCGGTCCGTTGCGCGACAGCAGGCCGTTCCGCAACGTGTTCATCGCCCGCACCGTCTCGGTCTTCGGGATCGGCATGCTGGCGGTCGCACTGCCGGTGCAGGTCTACGCCATGACGGGGTCGACCGTGCATGTCGGCGCGGTGGCCGCGGCCGAGGGTTTCGCGCTCCTCGCGGGTTTCCTGTGGGGCGGGGTGCTGGCCGACCGTTACGACCGGCGGCGGCTGATGCTGCGCGCGAGGACGGCCGCCGGGATCGGGTTCGTGCTGCTGGCGGTCAATGCCTTCCTGCCGTCCCCGTCGGTCGCCGCTCTGTACGTGCTGGCGGCGTGGGACGGCCTCGCGACCGGTGTCAGCGTCACCGCGTTGCTGGCCGCGACTCCGTCGTTGGTCGCGCCGGACAAGCTGGTGGCGGCGGGGGCGCTGAACGCGCTGACCGTCCGGCTCGGGTCGATGGTGTCGCCCGCGCTCGGCGGGCTCGTGGTGTCCGCGTTCGGCGTCGGGTGGAACTACGCCGCCGCGGCGGCCGGGACCCTCGGCACGATCGCGCTGCTGATTAGGCTGCCGCCGCTCGAGCCCGCCGTCGGTGACGAGCCGGAGCCCAACCCGCTGAAGGCCGTCGGCGACGGTTTCCGCTTCGTCGCGTCGCATCGTGTGGTCGGTTCCCTCATGCTCCTCGGGCTGTTGTTCATGGTCGCGGGCGGGATCCCGGTCCTGATGCCCGCGTTCGCCACGCACAGCCTGGACGGCGGACCCACCACGGTCGGGTTGCTGTTCGCCGCGCCGGCCTGCGGGGCGGTTCTGGCGTCCGTGACCAGCGGCTGGGCCGGGTCGTTCCAGCGGCCCGGGCTCGCGCTGCTCGTCGCGTCCGTCACGGGCTTCGCCGCGCTCGCCTGCCTGGGCCTGGCCCGCCACCCCGCGCTCGCCGTCGCGATCCTGTTCGCGTACGGGTTCGTCGAGTCGATCGAGGAGATTCTGCGGTACGGGCTGATACAGTCCCACACGCCTGATTCCCATCTTGGACGTGTCAACGCGTTGTGGGCCGCGCAGGAGACCGGCGGCGGCGCCATCGGGTCGCTGGGCGCCGGGGGCCTCGGCCGCTTCCTGGCGCCGGGCGCGGCCATCGTGGTCTACGGGACGGTCAGTGCCGTTCTCGCACTCGTGCTGGCACTGACACTCACGGGGTTGCGCACCGCGACCATTCGCCCGAAGGCCGAACCCCGCCCCGCCTCGAAGCCCGACCCGAAGCCCGACCCGAAGCCCGAGCCCGAGCCGGAGCGGGGCTGACCCCGGCGCCGGCCGCCCGGCCGCCATCCAAGGCGCGCGACCCTGACCACCAAAGCGCGCAGCCGTCACCCAAAGCACGCGACCGTCATCCAAGGCGCGCGGCCGTCACCACCCAAAGCGCGCAGCCGTCACCCGAAGCGCGACCGTCACCCGAAGCGGGCGGCCGTCACCCGAAGCGGGCGGCCGTCAGGCGAGGCGGGCGGCCGTCAGGCGAGGCGGGCGGCCAGTTCCTCCTCGGTCATGGCCTCGACCTCCAGCCAGATCTCGGCGACGGCCTCCAGCCGTCCCGGCTCCTCCTCCAGTTCGGTGAAGCGCCGCGAGACGCGCGCGACGGTCCGCTCGGCGAACAGCACCCGGACCGGCAGCGCGGTGGTGTCGAGCGCCTCCCGCAGCCGCGCGATCACGGTGGTGGCGAGGACGGAGTCGCCGCCGAGGGCGAAGAAGTCGGCGTCCGCGCCGACGCGGTCCCTCCCGAGCACCCCGGCGACGATCCTGGCCAGCACCTTCTCCAGTGACGTCTCCGGCTCGGCGTAGACGTCGGCGACCTCCCCTGCCTCGGCGGCGGCCAAGGCGGTGAGGGCCTTGCGGTCCACCTTGCCGTTGGCGGTGAGCGGCAGCTCGTCGACGCGGACGAGCAGTTCGGGGACCATGTGCGGCGGCAGGAGGTCGCGGACGCGGGCGAGCACCGCGTCCCTGTCCAGGTCGGGGGACGCGGCGACGACGGCGGCGAGGCGGGCGTCCGCGAGCAGCGCGACGGCCCGGCCGACGGCGGGGTGCTCCCGCAGGGCGGCCTCGACCTCGCCCAGCTCGATGCGGAAACCGCGCACCTTGACCTGGTGGTCGCGGCGGCCGAGGAACTCCAGCGTCCCGTCCGGGCGGTAGCGGGCCAGGTCGCCGGTCCGGTACCAGCGGGTGCCGTCGCGGACGACGAACCTGTCCGCGGTGCGCGCGGGGTCTGCGGCGTAGCCGTCGGCGACGCCTCCGCCGCCGATCCACAGTTCGCCCGTCACCCAGTCGGGACGGTCGCGGCCCAGCTCGTCCACGACCCGGCAGGCGACGCCGCGCAGCGGCACCCCGTACGGGACGGCGTGCCAGTCGGACGGCACCTCGCCGGGGACCTCCTGCACGGTCGAGTGGATCGCGGTCTCGGTCGTGCCGCCCAGCGCCGCGAACCGGCAGCCGGGCGCTCGTTCCCTCACCAGTGCGGGGAGGTGCGTACCGACCCAGTCGCCGCCGAGCAGGACCAGCCGCAGGCTCTCCGCCGGGCCCGTCCGCAGCAGCATCTCCAGCACTGAAGGGACGCAGTTCAGCACGGTCACCGACCGGTGCCGGACCAGCTCGCCCCAGCGGGCGGCGTCGCGCCGCTCGTCCTCGCCGGGAAGGACGACCGCGCCGCCCGCCGACCAGGGCGCGAACAGGTCGAAGACCGACAGGTCGAAGTCGAGCGCCGATATCCCGAACGTGACGTCGTCCGGGCCGATCTCGAACCGCTCGACGAGGTCGCCGATGGTGTTCATCGCCGCGCCGTGCGACACCTCGACACCCTTGGGCTCACCGGTCGAGCCCGACGTGAAAAGGACGTACGCCACCTGGTCGGGACGGGCCGCCACCGGCTCCGCCAAGGGTTCGGCGTCGTGGATCCCGTCCGGGGTGAGGGACGCCGCCACATTGGCCGTCGCGCGGATCTTGGCGCGGCGGGCCTCGGGCTGCCCGGGGCCGATGGGGACGTAGGCGGCGCCTGCGGCGAGGACGCCGAGCGCCGCGGCGGCCTGGTCCGGGCCTTTCGGGAGTTCGATCGAGACGCGGTCGCCCGGCCGCACGCCTTCGGCGGCCAGGGCGGACGCGATGCGCAGGGCGCGGCCGGCCAGTTCGCCGTAGGTCAGCGTCCCGTCGTCGCCCCAGTGCAACGCGGGCGCGTCCGGACGGCGGCGGGCGTGGTCGAAGAATCCCTCGGTCAGCGTCCGCGGCGGCGGCGCCGGGGTCGCGTTGAGACCGTGCCGGACGCGGAGCTGCGACGGCGTCGCGGCGATGCCGAGCGGCACGTCCCAGTCGGCGCCGGGCGCGCCGAGACGGGTGATGGCGGCCGTGTAGGCGTCGAACATCGCCTCGGCGACGTCCTCGGGGAACGCTGGACGGCGGACGTCCCAGTTCAGTAGCAGGCCGCCGGACACCTCGGTCACCTGCGCGTCCAGCAGCACCTGCGGGCCCTGCGAGATGATCCACTCCGGTTCGCCGAAGCGCTCGCGGACGGCGCCGCCGAACAGCTCGCCGAGGTTGAGCGCACTGGTGTAGACGATCGGTGCGAGGACCTGCTCGCCGCGCAGCCTGGACAGGTCGCGCAGCACCTCCAGGCCGGAGTAGTCGCTGTGCGCACCCGCGGTGTGCAGGTTCGCCTGGATCGCGCGGGCGCGCTCGACGAACGGGAGGTCGGCGGTGAGGTCGGCCTCCAGCATGATCGAGCCGGTGAAGTCGCCGACGACGCGGTCCACGTCCGGGTGGACGGGTTCGCGGTGGAACAGCGGCAGGTTCAGCAGGAAGCGGGGCGTCGCCGACCAGGCGCCGATCACTTCGGCGAACACGGCCGCGAGGGCCATGGCCGGGGTGACGCCCTCCGCGTGGGCGCGGGCGAGGAAGCGGTCCTTGTCGCCCGGCGGGAGCCAGTGGTGCTTGCGCTCGACGCGGTCGCCGGGCTCGGGGACGACCGGCAGCTCGGGCGGGCCGGGCAGGTCGGCGAGCCGCTCGGCCCACCACCGCCGGTCCTGCTCGCGGGCCTCCGCGCGGGGGTCGTCGGCGAGGTAGCGGGCGTAGCCGTACCGGATCGGAGCGAGGGTCTCGCCCTCGTACAGGGCGGCGAGGTCGGCGAGCATGACGCGGTAGCTCATCGCGTCGGCGGCGACCATGTCGACGTCGAGGTGGAGGCGGGCGGTTCGTGAGGGCAGCAGGCTGAGCCGGGCGTCGAAGACGCGGCCGTCCTCGATCGGGAGCCGCTGCTCCGACATCTCCGCCCGGATCCCCTCCAGTTCGGCGTCCGGGTCGGCGGATCCGCGCAGGTCGTGGACGGTCACGGCGGGCTCGGGACGTTCGGCCAGGATGCGCTGCGCCCCGTCGTCGGACACGGCGACGCGAAGCATGGGGTGCCGCCTCACCAGGGCGCGGACGGCCTCCTCGAACCGGCCGGGGTCGATGGCGCGGCCGTCCAGCTCGACGTACAGGTGCGCGGCGACGGAGCCGAGCGACTGGCCGGAGTCACGGCCGATCCAGTACGCGTGCTGCATCAGGGCCAGCCCGAACGGCCCGTCCGGCTCGATGTCCACCGCGCCGAGGTCGGCCGCGGCACCATCAGCCGCAGCAGCGCCATCAGCGGCTGCGGCACCGTCGGCGGCAGAGCTAGCGCAGTCAGCGGCAGAGCTAGGAGCGCCGTCAGCGGCAGAGCCATCGGCGGCGGGGCCCGCCGACGGCTCGACCTGGCCCTTCTCTGCGAGCAGGTCCCACCAGCCGGCGAGGGTGGGGCGTTCGGCCAGCTCGGCGAAGCGGATCTCGACGCCGCGGCGGCGCAGCCGGCCGGTCAGCTGCATGAGCCGGATCGAGTCCATCCCGAGCTCGATGAGGTTGTCGTCCGCCGCCGCGGGCTCGCCCAGCACCTCGGCCAGTGCGGTGTGCAGATCTTCCCAGGTCAGCCCTGAATCGGACACGCCACTCCCCTCAAATTAGGTAAGGCTAACCTAATTCAGGGTCTTTTCGCCGTCAACGCCGCTCGCCGTCAAGGCCGCTCGCCGTCAACGCCGCCCGCCGCCGGTCGGCCGGGACGATCAGCGGTGTGCCGGTCTCCGGGTCGGGGATGACGCGGCACGGCAGGCCGAACACGCGCTCCACGAGATCCGCGGTGACGATCTCGCCGGGCGGGCCCTCGGCGAGGACCTCGCCGCCGCGCATCGCGATCAGGTGCGTGGCGTACCGGCAGGCGTGGTTGAGGTCGTGCAGGACCGCGACGAGCGTGCGTCCCTCCTCGTGGAGGCGCGCGCACAGGTCGAGGACCTCGATCTGGTGCGCGATGTCCAGGAACGTCGTCGGCTCGTCCAGCAGCATGATGCCGGTCTGCTGGGCCAGTACGAGCGCGAGCCAGACCCGCTGGCGCTGCCCGCCGGACAGCTCGTCCACGACACGGCCCTCGAGGTCGGTGACGCCGACGGCGGCCATCGCGTCCTCGACCGCGGCCTCGTCCTCGCGCGACCACTGCCGCAGCAGCCCCTGGTACGGGTAGCGGCCGCGCGCCACGAGGTCGCCGACCGTGATTCCCTCCGGGGTGAGCGGCGACTGGGGCAGCAGCCCGAGCCGCCGCGCGAGGCGCTTGGCGGGCAGGGCGCCGATCGGTTCGCCGTCCAGGAGGACGGTTCCCTCCCGGGGACGCAGCAGGCGGGCGAGGGCGCGCAGCAGCGTCGACTTCCCGCACGCGTTGGGCCCGACGATGACGGTGAAGGACTCGTCCGGGATCCGCACCCCGAGCCGTTCGGCGACGACGCGCTTCTCGTACGCCAGCGTGAGGTTCTCAGCGCGCAACCTCGTCACGTCGTCCCCTTCCGTGCGGTGGTCGACAGCAGCCAGGCCAGGTACACGCCGCCGAGGACGCCGGTGACGACGCCCACCGGCATGGCGACCGGCAAGTGAAGAGAGATCAGGTCGCTGCACGCCAGCAGCGCCGCGCCGGTCAGCGCGGCGGGCAGCAGCTGCGCGCCGGGCCGGCGGGTCAGCCGCCGGGCCAGCTGCGGCGCGGCGAGCGCGATGAACGGGACCGGCCCCACCGCGGCGGTCGCGGCGGCGACGAGACCGACCCCGGCGACGGTGAGCAGCGCCCGGGTCCGCTGGACGGGCACACCGAGCGCCTGCGCGGCGTCGTCGCCCAGCTCCCCCATGCCGAGGGGCCGGGCGAGCAGCAGCGCCGCCGGGACGAGCACGGCCAGCGCGAGGGCGAGCGGGACGGCCTGGTCCCAGTCCCGCCCGTTCAGGCTGCCGGTCAGCCAGAACGCGGCCTCGTACCCCTCGCGCAGCTCGGCGCGGGTGATGAGGTAGAAGTTCAGCGCCTGCAGCATCGCCGCCGCGGCGACGCCGATCAGCACCAGCCGGACGCCGTGGACGCCGCCGCCCCGGCGGTAGGCGACCAGGTAGACGGCCAGCGCGGTCAGGACGGCCCCCGCCACGGAGCTGGTGGTGATGGCGACGGCGCCGCCGCCGAACACCAGGATCTGCAGCAGCGCGCCGGTCGCCGAACCGGTGGTGAAGCCGATGATGTCGGGGCTGCCGAGCGGGTTGCGGGAGATGCTCTGGAAGATCGCGCCGCTGAGCCCGAAGGCCAGGCCCGCGAGCAGCCCGGTGACGGCGCGCGGCAGCCGCAGGGTCGTGACGATGAACTCGGTGGCGCGGTCGCCCTGCCCGATGAGGGCGCGCACCACCTCCGGCGGCGAGATGGGGAACTCCCCGGAGCCGACGACGAGGACCGCGGCGCAGACGGCGACCGCCGACAGCGCCCCGCACACCGCCGCGGCGCGCGGCTCCCACCGCACTGAGAGCGCGCCCGTACGCAGGACCCTGACCCTCATGCTCTTCACAGGCATGCTCTTCACAGGTCGCGCGTCCTCCCCCGCCGGACCATCACCGCGAACAGCGGCGCGCCGAGGAACGCGGTGACGATTCCGGTCTCCAGCTCGCCGGGGGTGACGACGCGGCCGATGACGTCGGCGCCGAGCAGCAGGACGGGGGCGAGCAGCAGCGCGTAGGGCAGGACGAGCCGCATGTCGGGCCCGACCAGCGTCCGGACGATGAACGGGACGGCCAGCCCGAGGAACGCGATCGGCCCGGCCGACGCCGTCGCAGCGCCGCACAGCACCACGATCGCGAGGGCCCCGAGCGCGCGGGTCCGCCCCGGGCTCGACCCGAGGGCCCGGCCCGCGTCGTCGCCCATGGCGAGCGCGTTCAGCGGGCGGGCGAGCAGCAGCGCCAGCACGACGCCGGCGACGACGAACGGGAGAATCCGGATGAAGACCGACATCTCCCGTCCGCCGAGGGAGCCGACCTGCCAGAACCGGAAGCCGTTGAAGCTGTGCGGGCTGAGCAGCATCAGGCCGGCGGTCAGCGCGCTGAACACGGCGTTGACCGCGGCCCCGGCGAGCACCAGCCGCGCGGGCGACGCGCCGCCCCTCCCCCGCGCTCCGATCATGTAGACGATCGCCGCCGCGCCCGCCGCGCCGGCGAACGCCGCCCAGACGTAGACGAGCGGCTCGTCCACCTGGAACGCGCCGATGACGATGACCACCGCGAGCGCCGCCCCGCCGTTCACACCGAGCAGCCCGGGTTCGGCGAGCGGGTTGCGGGTGAGCGCCTGCATCACCGCGCCGGCGAGCCCGAGCGCCATCCCGGCCGCGATCCCGAGGAGCGTGCGGGGCAGCCGCAGCTCGTGGACGATCAGCTCGGCCCGCGACTCGTCGTCCGGGGAGAACACCCCGGGCAGCACCCGCCCGAACGGGACGTCGCCGGCACCGATCGCGAGGCTGGCCACGACCGTCGCCGCCAGCACGGTCCCCAGGAGCGCCAGCCACCACCAGTGGGCACGGCGACCGGCACGGCGGCCCGCACCGCGCGGCCCGCCCGCCTGCGCCGGGGCTCTCAGCGGCAGAATCCGCGCGGGGGACGACACGATATGAGGCTAGCCTAAGCTAACAACCCCGGTGAAGGGCGTCCGCGTGGTCGGGGTGTGCCAGGAGCCAGGTCCAGATCTCGGCCGGGTCCTCGGCGGTGTGCTGGGCGCCGCAGTGGCAGATGCCGGTGAGGCGGTCCGAGCCCGGCGACCATTCGACGCGCAAGCGGCCTGCGCCGGTGGGGCGGCCCGTGCTGGTGGGGCCCGTGCTGGTGGGGCCCGTGCCGGTGGGGCGGCCCGTGCCGGTGGGAGGGGCAGGGGTCATCGGGCGGTCTGCCGCTGGAGGAGGCGGCGGGCGGCGAGGCCGCCGGTGTCGATGTTGATGGACAGTTCCTGGTAGCCCTCGGGTTCGGTGGCGATGACCTTCTCCAGGGTGTTCAGCGCCTCCACGTCCTGGAGGACGACCGTGCGGTTGCTCTCGGCGAGGAACGCCGAGACGTTCTCGTCGTCCAGGGCGAAGTCGCGGGCGACCATCCAGAAGTCGTGCGTGGTCGTCTCCGTCTCGGGGGTGATGGCGTAGACGATCTCGGCGTGGCAGGCCTTGGAGTCGTCGCCGTCCGGGCCGGGCTCGACGCCGGTGGGCGCGATGCGGCTGTGCAGGAGGTAGAGGCACGGCGGGTAGTACTCGATGTCCTGCCAGCGGTCGATGCGGCCCTCGATGCCGGTGGACTCGGCGTAGAAGGACGGGCACTCGACGTCCTTCATGCGGCGGCTGACGTAGACGACGCCCGCCTCGTCGTCCACCTCGGTGGTGATGGGCGTCTGCGCCACCTCAGGGGTGCCGATGTAGCCGGCGTGCAGATACGTCTCGTGGGACAGGTCCAGGAGGTTGTCGACGAGCAACTCGTAGCGGGCGGCGAGGGGCTCCATGCCGCGGACGGTCACGTAGCCGGGCGCGTCCAGCCAGGGGGCGCGCGGGATGGCGGTGGCGTCGCCCTCCCCGTCGCCGATCCACACCCAGATGAGCGAGTCCTGCTCGACGACCTGGAAGGCGGGGACGCGGGCGGTGCGCGGGATGCGGGTCTGCCCCGGCACGGCGACGCACACCCCGTCGGGGGCGTAGGTGAAGCCGTGGTAGCCGCAGACGATGCGGTCACCGTCGCGGTTGCTCTCCGACAGCGGGAAGCGCCGGTGCACGCACCGGTCGGTGAGGGCGACGGCCTCCCCGGCCTGTGTCCGGTACATGACGAGGGGTTCCCCGCAGATGGTCCGGGCGAGCAGGTCGTCGCCGACCTCCTGGCTGTAGGCGGCTACGTACCACTGGTTGCGTGCGAAGACCATGGGCCGTTCCTCCGGTGAACGATGAGTGGGCGACGGGTCCCGTCGACCATCTCGACGTTGCGGTGAAGTGGGCCACACCGATTCCGTCCAGCGGAAGAACGCGCCCGTCAGCGGCTGTGCAGCGCGGTCTCCGGAGGACGCAGGGCACGGGGCGCGCCGAGCGCGCGGGAGATGCCGCGGGCGCTGGCGCGGACGACGGGGATGAGCGCCCGCGCCTCCCAGCCGTCGGACGGGACGACGATCGCGACGGCGGCGACGACGGCGTCGTCCGGGCCGAAGACCGGTGCGCCGACCGACAGCGCGAACGTCTCGACCTGGCCGTCGCTGATCGCCACGCCGGTCCGGCGGACCTCGGCGAGGACGCGGCGCAGTTCGGGACCGGACGTGATCGTCTTGTCGGTGAAGCGGCGGAGGGGCCCGGCGATGGCGCGCTCCTGGAGGTCGGCGGCGGCGTGCGCGAGCATCGCGAGGCCGACGCCCGTCGCGTGGGCGGGCCAGCGTCCCCCGACGCGGGACAGGACGTGCACGGCGTCGCGGGCGGAGATCCGCTCGATGTAGACGACCTCCAGGCCGTCCAGGACGGCGAGGTGCACGTTCTCGTGCGTCGCCTCGTAGAGGTCCTCCAGGAACGGCATCGCGGCGTCGCGCAGCGCCGGCCCGCGGGGCGCCAGCGCGGCGACCTCGAACAGCCGCAGCCCGATCCGGTACTCGCCGCCGGGCCCGCGTTCGAGGGCGCCCCAGCGGGTCAGCTCGCCGACCAGCCGGTGCGCGGTGGACAGCGGCAGGCCGGCGTGCCGGCTGATCTGGGTGATGTTCAGCGCGGTGCGCTCGGCGGAGAACGCCTCGAGGATGTCCAGGACGCGGCTGGTGACGGTGGGCCGCCCGCCGCCGTCCGGCGGCTTTCCGGGCGCCGGCCGGTTGGACGCGGTCATGGCATGCCGTGCTCCTCCCGCAGCCGCGTCTTGAGGATCTTGCCGGCGGCGTTGCGCGGGATCTCGCGGGCCAGCACCGCCGACTTGGGGACCTTGTAGCGGGCGAGCCGCTCCGACAGCGCGTCCAGGACCTTGCCGGGGTCGAGGTCCGCGCCCGGCCGCGGGACCAGGACGGCGCGGCCGACCTCGCCCCACGTGTCGTCCGGGACGCCGATGACCGCGCATTCCAGCACGTCGGGATCGGCGAGGATCGCGTTCTCCACCTCCGCCGGATACACGTTCTCGCCACCGGAGATGATCATGTCCTTGATCCGGTCGACGATGAAGGCGTAGCCGTCCTCGTCGAGGCGCGCCGCGTCGCCGCTGCGGAACCAGCCGCCCGCGAGCGCCGCGGCGGTGTCGCCGGGACGTCCCCAGTAGCCGCTCATCACGTGCGGGCCCTGGACGACGACCTCACCGGTCTCGCCGGGCGCGGCGTCCACCATGTCCGGGCCGACGACGCGCACGTCGCTGAAGAAGTGCGGTACGCCGGCCGAGCCCGCCTTGGACAGCGCGTGGGAGGCGTCGAGGAACAGCACGCCGGGGGCGGCCTCGGTCATCCCGTATCCCTGCAGGAACGTCAGGCCCCGCTTCTGGTAGGTCTCGATCAGCGACGGCGGCACCGGGGCGCCTCCGCAGGTCAGGATGCGCAGTGAGGACAGGTCCGCGCCGGCCCAGCCCGGCTCTCGGGCGACCTGCTGGAACATCGTCGGCACCCCGAACATGAACGTGACCCGGTGCTCGGCGATCATATCCAGGGTCGCGGCGGGGTCGAACGCGGCGACCAGCACGCACGTCCCGCCCTTGAGCAGCACCGGCAGCGTGAGCATGTTGAGCCCGGCGGTGTGGAACAGCGGCGCGGACACCAGTGCCACCTCGCCCGCCACCAGGTCGTGGTCGATCAGGACGTTGATCGCGTTCCAGGTGATGTTGCCGTGGGTGAGGGTCGCGCCCTTGGGCGACCCGGTCGTCCCGGACGTGTACATGATCATGCACGGGTCGTCGAGCGCGACGGGCAGGTCGAGCGGGGCGTCGTCGGCGGCGGCGAGGAGCGCCTCGTACCCGCGCTCGCCCGGGTCGTCGAGCGCGATGTGCTCCCGGACCGGGGTGCTGCCGCGGATGCCGTCCACCAGCCCGGCGTGGGACGGCCCGTGCACCAGCGCCGAGGCGCCCGAGTCGTCCAGCTGGTAGGCGATCTCGGGGCCGGCGAGCCGGGTGTTGAGCGGGACGAACACTCCGCCGAGCATGCCGGTGGCGAACAGCGTCTCCAGGAAGGACGGATGATTGGGGCCGAGGTAGGCGACCCGGTCGCCCGGCCCGATCCCGAGGTCGCGCAGGGCGTGCGCGAGGCGCGCGACGCGGTCGAGCAGGCCGGCGTAGGTGAGCGTCCGTCCTTCGTGGACCAGTGCGGCCGTCCGCGGGGTCTTGCGGGCGCGGCGCGCCGGCCACGACCCGAGTCCTTCGTTGCGCATGCGTGGCTGTCCTCTCCCGGGGTGGGCGTACGACCGAAGTTATGCGTATTATTCACGGTGGTCAATGTTTTGCCGAACATCAAATGCCGACCGATGACGGGAGCCGGACGGGTGGCCGAACGGGCGAACGCACGGAGCGCGGCCGGGCCGAAGGCCGCCGGTGAGCCGTCCCCGAGGCTCCGGCCGCAGTCGCTGATGCTGACCTACCTCGGCAACTACGTCCTCGGCCGCGACATCGCCGTGTTCTCCGGCAGCTTCATCGACACCTTCGCCCGGCTCGGCGTCGGCGAGCACGCCGTCCGGTCGACGCTCACCCGCATGGTCGGCCGCGGCCTGCTGGAGCGGCACCGGGAGGGCCGCCGCATGCACTTCGGGCTCACCCCGCGGTCGGAGGCCATCCTGCACGACGGCGACGACCGGGTCTGGCGCCGCGGCGTGCTCAACACCGACTGGGACGGCGACTGGACCGTCCTCGCGTTCTCCATGCCCGAGTCGTGGCAGCGCGTCCGGCACGACCTGCGCGCACGGCTCACCTGGGCGGGCTTCGGGTCGCTCGGAAACGGCACCTGGATCGCGCCGTCCCGGGTGGACGTCCGCCCGATCGTCGCGGGCCTCGGACTGAACGGCCGGCTCAAGGTCTTCGCCGGCCGGGCCGAGCAGCCGACCGACGTCGCCGGCATGCTGCGGGAGGCGTTCGACCTCGACGGCCTGGCGGGCGGATACCGCGCGTTCCTGGACCGCTGGGACCGCCCGGACCCGCTGCCCCGCGCCCCCGACGACCTTGCGCGCTACCTGTGGATGACCACCGAGTGGCTGCAGCTCGTGCGCGCCGACCCCCGGCTCCCCGTCGAGCACCTTCCGGCGGGCTGGCCCGCCGTCCGGGGGCAGCAGGTGCTGCTGGAGCTGCGCGACCGCTACCGGGCCCCCGCCCGGCGGCTGGCCGACGAGGCCATCGAGTTCATCCGGCTGCACTGACCCCGCCGCACTGACCCCCGCCGCACTGGCCCCCGCCGCACTGGCCCCCGCCGCACTGGCCCCCGCCGCGCTGATCCCCGCCGCCCGGCCCTCCCCGCGGACAAGTGGCATGACCTGCCCGTTCG
The DNA here is from genome assembly GCF_040650055.1 of Spirillospora sp. NPDC048819. Taxonomy (NCBI): domain Bacteria; kingdom Bacillati; phylum Actinomycetota; class Actinomycetes; order Streptosporangiales; family Thermomonosporaceae; genus Spirillospora; species Spirillospora sp. NPDC048819. The sequence continues at coordinate 131,828 of NZ_JBEZGN010000028.1, forward strand.
CGGGTACGCGAGGTGCCTGTGATGACGGAAGGTGATCGAATGTCTCTCGGAGCGGACGGGCCGCCGGACAGGGTCCCACTCGAACCGCTGCGGATCCGCAGCCGTGTCCGTGACGACTGCCTCGTCGTGGAGGCGGAAGGGGAGCTCACCATCCTCACGGCCGACCGGCTGCGCGAACACGTCCTGGCGGACATGCGCGGCATCGGCGGGCCGCCGCGGGTCGTCCTGGACGTCGGCGAGGTCGACTTCTGCGACTCCTCGGGCCTCAACGCGCTGATCGTCATCTGGAAGAGCGCGCACCGGGCCGGCGGCGAGTTCGTCCTCGCGCGCCCGGAGCGGCGGTTCCGCACCATCATCGAGCGCAGCGGCCTGGACCGCCATCTGATCGCGCACCCGACACGGGAGAAGGCCATCGCCGCTCTGACCGCGCAGTGACGGCCCCGGGCCCGGCTCGCCGCCTCACCCGGATGATGATGCGCATTCGATGATACGTTTTCCGTATTAACGTCTCACGATGGTGAGGTTCATGGAACGCCTCGACCACCCCGGAGCCGGCGGACGACCTCCTCGGCTCGACGACGAATCGCCGGGCGACGACGGACGGATGGGCGACGACGGACGGCTGGGCGACGACGAACTCCTGCGCAGCCTGCTCACCGGCGGCGCGGAGAGCGAACCCCAGACCGACCGGATCCTGGACGCCGCCCTCCGGTCGTTCGAGACCTACGGGCCGCGCCGCACCACCATGGACGACGTCGCCCGCGAGTCGGGGCTCGGCCGCGCCACCATCTACCGCCGGTTCCCCACCAAGGGCGACCTGGTCACGGGCGTCCTGCTGCGGGAGGCGCGGCGCTTCTTCGCCGAGCTGGACGACGCCGTCGCGGCACTGCCCACCCTGGAGGAGCGCCTGGTCGAGGGGTTCGCCGTCACCCTGCGGATCAGCCGCGAGCAGCGCCTGATGACCCGGCTCATGGTCGTCGAGCCCGAGCTGGCCCTCCCGCACGCCACGGTCAAGGCCGGGCCGCTGCTGGCCGCCGCCCGCGGCTACCTCGCCGGGCGGCTGCGCACCGCGCAGCGCGTCGGCGCGGCGCCGCCGCACGTCGACCCCGAGGTCGTCGCCGAGATCCTCATCCGCCTCACGCACTCGCTGATGCTGACCCCGGACGGCCACATCCCCCTCGACGACGAGGGCGCCCGCGCCTTCGCCCGCGGCTACCTTCTGCCCATCGTCAGCAGCCGGGGGGACCGGGGTCCGGGAGCGTGATCCTCAGGGTGGTGCCCTCGCCGGGCGGGCTCGCCACGGTGACGTCGCCGCGGAGCGCCCGGACGCGGTCGGTGAGGCCGGCGAGGCCGCCGCGCGGAACCGGGGCGGCGCCGCCGACGCCGTCGTCGCGGACCTCGGCGACGATCCCGCCCTCGCCGGGGCGGACGCTCAGCTCGATGGAACCGGCCCGGGCGTGCTTGACGGCGTTGGCGAAGGCCTCGCAGAGGGCGAAGTAGAGGGTCGACTCGATCTCGGGCGGAAAGCGGCGGGCGGGCAGGTCGAGCCGGACGTCGACCGGGGAGGGCGCGGCGGCGACGCGGGCGGCGACCAGCTCCATGGCCGGGCCCAGCCCGGCGCCGGCGAGGATCGCGGGATGCACCCCGCGGGCGAGACCGTCCAGCTCGGAGACCGCCTCGGCCAGCTCACGGCGGCAGGTGCGGGCCTGCTCCCGGGCCCGCGGGTCCCCGGCCGCGGACTCCAGTTCCGCGAGCATCCCCTCCAGGGCCCGCAGCCGCTGCTGGGCACTGTGCTGCAGGTCGGCCGCCAGGCGCTCGCGCTCGGCCGCCTGGACGCGGACGAGGCGCTCCCGGGCGTCGCGGGCCCGTTCGAGGTTGGCCTGGGCCTCCGCCTCCAGCCGGGCGGTCTCCAGCGCGCGGCCGCCGGCGACGAGCGCGGCCTCGACGAGCGGCTCGTGGTCGCGGAGCACGGCGGCGGCGTCCACGGTGGCGAGGGGCTCGCCGGTGGACGTCCTGACCTCGTGCCGCCAGCGTCCGGGGACGCCGCCCGGCCCAGTGTCGTCGAAGCCAGTGCCGTCGAAGCCGGTGTCGCCGATGCGGGTGTCGCCGATGCGGGTGTCGCCGGAGCCGGTGTCCACCGGCCGCCCGGCCACGTCGACGTAGCCGCCGCCGGCCCACAGCCACAGGTCGAGGGAGTCGTCGCGCAGGACGCTGCGCAGCGCGTCGCGGACCTTCTCCACGGAGACGGGGTCGGTGAGGCGCTGCATCCGCTCGGCGACGGTCAGCTCGGCCAGCCGGGCGCGCAGCGCGGTGCCGAAGAAGGCGAGCGGCACCGCCGTGGCGAAGATCCCCTGGACGAGGTAGACGCGCAGGACGTCGTCCAGTTCCACGCCGGCGCCGAGGAGCGTGCCCTGGACCGCCAGGGCCCCGGTGACGCCGATCGTGACGGTGACCGCGACCGGGACGGTGAGCGTCCGGTCCAGCCGCCCGATCCGCGGCAGCCGCGCCAGCAGCATGATCACCAATGCGCCGGCGAGGACCGTGGTCAGGGCCGTCATCGCGCGCTGGACGGCCTCGAACGCCTCCTGGCCGGGGCGCAGCGCCGGCCATACCGCGGTGGCGGCGAAGCCGTTCCACCCGGGCCGCGAGACGACGCACAGGGCGGCCTGGCCACCGACCATGACCACGACGGCGGCGACGGTCCACAGCCGGGCGGCGGGACCGTCCAGGCGTCCTCGCGGGTACAGCAGCACGCCGATGCCGATCGCGGTGAAGAACACCGACTGGGCGAACACCGAGACGACCGGGGCCACGCCGGCGTTCCAGGCCGCCGACCAGGTCGCCGCCCACGCGGCGGCGGCCACGATGAACGCCGCGCCGGTCCGGCGGCCGAGCCGACCCGCGGCCAGCAGCCCGCCCGCGGCCGCGAACCCGCCGCAGCAGGCGAGGGTGACCGCGGCGGCGGCGGGCTGCGCGCGCCAGTACGGCCAGCCGCACGCGAGCGCGCCCGCGGCTCACCTACCGCATGGTCCGCGACACGATCTGGGTCGCCGTGCGCTGGTTCAAGCCGGGCGGCAGGCTGGAC
>NZ_JBEZGN010000029.1:0-134285 GCF_040650055.1 Spirillospora sp. NPDC048819
GCGCCTTCGGAGCGGGGGAAGAACTCGTACCAGGCGCCGTACAGGGCCCGCTGCCGGTGCACGGCCAGCGGGTACCAGTCGCTGACGGTCAGCAGATCACGCAGCGGGTACCGCACCAGCACGTCCTCGACGTCCGGGTCGGTCACGGCCTCCATGCGGTCGGGGACCGGGACGGTCTCGTCCCCGAGGAGCTTCGCCAGCCGGTCCACGGTGGGCCGGTCCTTGCTGGGGACCGCCTCCGCGGCGCGGGCGAACAGCAGCGACCCTTCGGCGAGCATGAGTTCGACGTCCTGGCCGCGCGGCACCTTGATCTGCGCGTCATGCCACCAGTGCGCAATCGGATCGCCCCACGCCTCCACCCGGAACGACCACGACCCCGTCTCGGTCGGCGTCACCCGAGCCGACCACCGGTCCAGCCCCTGACCGACCTCGCTCATCCGCCGGCCCGGCAGCTCCTCGCCGTCCGGCGTCCGCAGCACCACCGCCGCGCCCAGCATCTCGTGCCCCTCGCGGAACACCGTCGCCGACACCTCGACCGTCTCACCCGCCACCGCCTTGGCCGGCCACCGGCCGCACCCCACCACCGGCGCCACGTCCAGAATCGGAATGCGGCCAAGCCTCGGAATGCCTGTCGTGCTGGACGTTCCGGACTCGACGTGCATGAGCCATCCCCTACCCCTGCGAGACTTCCGAAACATCCCATGCCCGCGAACCGGCGGCTACCGTCCGGTAGTTTCCGATAACTTTGCGTCCCGCCCCGGCGACCGCGGGTGAGTGCCGCCCAACCGGCCCCGATCATGGGAGCTGGCGGCGCGGAAACCCTGTGACCTGGTGAATCGCGCAGTTTCAAGGGCGTCCCTCGGAACGGTCGGGGCGGCGCGGCTCCCCGCCCCGGCTGTCGCACCATCGGAGCACAGCGCATAGCGTGACGTTGTGTGAAGGCAATCCGACGTTTCACGGTACGCACCGTCCTTCCCGGGCCGCTCCGCCAGCTTGAGGAGCTCGTCCTCAACCTGCGCTGGTCCTGGCACCACGAGACGCTCGACCTGTTCCGCGCCGTGGACCCGGCCCTGTGGCAGGCCGTCCACCACGACCCGGTCAGGCTGCTCGGCGAGGTCGCGCCGGAGCGGCTGGCCCGGCTGGCGGAGGACCGGCCGTTCCTGCGCCGGCTGCAGGACACCGCCGAAGACCTGCGCGAGTACCTGACGGCGCCGCGCTGGTACCAGTCGCGCTCGAACGCCGACGCCCCCGCCTGCATCGCCTACTTCTCACCCGAGTACGGCATCACCGCCGCGCTGCCGCAGTACTCCGGCGGCCTCGGCATCCTGGCCGGCGACCACCTGAAGACCGCGAGCGACCTCGGCGTCCCGATCCTCGGCGTCGGGCTGCTGTACCGGCACGGCTACTTCTCGCAGTCGCTGTCGCCGGACGGCTGGCAGCTGGAGCGCTACCCGCCGATCGACCCGAACGGCCTCCCGCTCACCCTGCTGCGCGAGCGGGACGGGACGCCGGTCCGCGTCGTCATCGGCCTCCCGAAGGGCAGGGGCCTGCAGGCCCAGGTGTGGATCGCGCGCGTCGGACGCGTCCCGCAGCTGCTCCTCGACTCCGACGTCGAGGAGAACGACCAGGCCGCGCGGGACGTCACCGACCGGCTGTACGGGGGCGGCGGCGACCACCGGCTGCTGCAGGAGATGCTGCTCGGCATCGGCGGCGTCCGCGCCATCCGCGCGTACTGCCGCATCACCGGGCATCCGGCGCCCGAGGTGTTCCACACCAACGAGGGTCACGCCGGGTTCCTCGGCCTGGAACGCATCCGCGAGCTGGTGTCGGAGGACGGCCTGGCGTTCGACGAGGCGCTGGAGGCGACCCGGGCGGGCACGGTGTTCACCACGCACACGCCCGTCCCGGCCGGCATCGACAGGTTCCCGCGCGAGCTGATCAGCCGGTACTTCGGCGGCGTGAACGAGACGGAGCAGGTCCCCGTCGACCGGGTCCTCGCGCTCGGCGCCGAGGACTACCCCGGCGGCGACCGGACCGTGTTCAACATGGCCGTGATGGGGATGCGGCTGGCGCAGCGCGTCAACGGAGTCAGCGAGCTGCACGGGCAGGTCAGCCGCGAGATGTTCGGCGGGCTGTGGGGCGGCTTCGACACCGCCGAGGTCCCCGTCGGGTCGATCACCAACGGCGTGCACGCCGGTACGTGGGTGGCGCGCGAGGTGCTGGAGCTGGCCGCCCGGGAGCTGCCGTCGGTGATGGAGTCCGGGCGCGGCTGGGAGGGCGTGCGCGCCGTCTCCGAGGCCGAGATCTGGCGGATGCGGAGCCTGCTGCGGCGGCGGCTCGTCCTGGACGCGCGGCGCCGGCTCCGCGAGTCGTGGCGCCAGCGCGGCGCGAGCGAGGCCGAGATCTCCTGGATCGACGACGCCCTCGACCCGGACGTCCTGACGATCGGGTTCGCGCGGCGCGTCCCGTCCTACAAGCGGCTGACGCTGATGATGAGCGACCCGGACCGGCTCCGCTCGATCCTGCTGCACCCGGACCGCCCCGTGCAGATCGTCATCGCGGGGAAGGCGCACCCGGCCGACGAGGGTGGCAAGCGGCTGATCCAGGACATCGTGCGGTTCGCCGGTGAGGAGGACGTCCGGCACCGGATCGTGTTCCTGCCCGACTACGACATGGCGCTCGGGCAGCTCATGGTGCAGGGCTGCGACGTGTGGATGAACAACCCGCTGCGCCCGCTGGAGGCGTGCGGCACGTCCGGGATGAAGGCGGCGCTGAACGGCGCGCTGAACCTGTCGATCCGCGACGGCTGGTGGGACGAGTGGTACGACGGCCAGAACGGCTGGGCGATCCCGTCCGCCGACGGCCTCGCCGCACCCGACCGGCGCGACGAGCTGGAGGCCGCCGCGCTGTACGAGCTGATCCAGGACCACGTCTCGGTCACCTTCTACGACCGTGACTCGGCCGGGCTGCCGCGCCGATGGCTGGAGATGGTCAAGCACACCATCGTCACCCTCGGCCCGAAGGTGCTGGCGTCCCGGATGCTGCGCGACTACGTCGAGGAGCTCTACATCCCCGCCGCCGTGTCCGAGCGCTTCATGGTCGCCGACAAGTTCGCGGGGGCGCGGACGCTGGCGGCGTGGAAGAGGCGGGTCCGGGACGCGTGGCCGGGCGTCGCCGTCGAGCATGTCGAGTCCAACGGGGAGGAGAGCCCGCAGGTCGGCGCGCGGTTGTCGGTGCGGGTCGTCGTCGACCTCGGCGGCCTCGACCCAGGCGACGTCGCCGTGGAGGCCGTCTACGGCCGGGTGGACGACTCCGACGCGCTGATCGACCCGTCCCATCTGGAGCTGGACCGGAGCGGCTCGGCGGAGGACGGCCGCATCCGGTACGCCGGGGAGGTCCCGCTGGGACGCAGCGGCGCGTTCGGGTACAGCGTCCGGGTCGTGCCGAGGCATCCGCTGCTGTCGGGCCGGGCGGAGATGGGCCTCGTGGCGCTGCCGCCCGCCCCGCGGGGCATGACGAACGGCGACCTGCGCTAGACCGTCTCGCCCCTGGCAGGATGGACGGGTGCGAACATCGGGACTGCGGGACGGCGGTGTCGCGCGGGCCCTGCGATGGCCGCCGCGCGGCCGCCACGCCGATGTGCTCCTGGTCCTGGGGTGCCTGCTCCTGTCGACCCTCAGCGTCCTGCCGGAGGAGAAGGACGACCGCGCCCTCCTGCCCGCCGGGGGCTGGACCATGCTGGTCATCGCCTGCTCGGCGCTGTACTTCCGCCGCCGCTACCCCGTCCCCGTGGCGGCCGTCACGCTCGTCGCGTGCGGCCTCTACTACCCGCTGACGGAGCCCGACGGCCTGCTCATCGTCACGTTCGCCATCGCCCTGTACACGGCGGCGGCGGAAGGGCACCTGGGGGCGGCCGTCGTCCTGGCGGGCCTCGCGCTGGCCGCGACCGCCTACGGCAACCGCGGCGACGCCAGCCACATCGAGGACGCGGCCGGCTTCCTGCTCGTCGGATGGTTCGTCGCGGTCATCGCGATCGGCGGCGTCGTCCGCAACCGGCGCGCCTACCTGCGGGAGTCGGAGGAGCGCGCCCGCGTCGCCGAACGCGGCCGCGAGCTGGAGGCGCGGCGCCGCGCCATCGAGGAACGGCTCCGCATCGCCCGCGAACTGCACGACGTCCTCGGCCACAACATCTCGCTGATCAACGTGCAGGCCACTGCGGCGCTGCACGGCCTGCGCCGCGAGCCGGAACGCGCCGAGGACGCCCTCACCGCCATCAAGCAGGCCAGCAAGGACACCCTCCGCGAGATGCGCGCCACCCTAGGCGTCCTGCGGCAGGTCGACGAGGCCGCGCCCGTCACCCCGCCCCCGGGCCTGGCCCGGCTGGACGAGCTGACCGACGGCATCGCCGCCGCCGGGCTCACCGTCCGGACCGAGGTCGAAGGCGAGCCCCGCACCCTGCCCGCGGAGACCGACCTGGCCGCGTACCGCATCGTCCAGGAGGCCCTCACCAACGTGGCCCGCCACTCCAACGCCACCACCGCCGCCGTCCGCATCAGCTACGCCGGCTCCGACGTGACCGTCCACGTGGACGACGACGGCGACACGGCCGCGGCCGGGGCCTCACAGGACGGCAGCGGCATCCGCGGCATGCGCGACCGCGCCAAGGCGCTCGGCGGCGACTTCGACGCCGGCCCCCGCCCCGAGGGCGGCTTCACCGTCCGCGCCCGCCTCCCCGCCTAGACCGCGTCCCCGCCGCCCGCCGGCTGGCCCGGTCAGCGCCCGGACGATCTACGGGACACGCCGTAGCGCCTCGCCCGCTGGTGCGACCGGAACGTCAGCGGGACTGATCGCCGTCGTCGTCCTGGCCGGCGAGGGCCTGGTAGACCGGGGCGAGGACGTCGGGCAGGGTACGGCGGCGGATCTTGACCGGTGGGGGAGTGGCCACCTGGAGGACAAAGCCGGGCGGGACCGGAGGTGCGGCCGGGCGGTCGCGGAGATGGGCCATGCCCGACGGCGGCGTCCAGAAGCCGGCGGCCGTGAGCGGTTCGTCCTCCATGTCGAGAGGATCGGGTTCGGTCTCGGTGCCGCGTCGCAGTGCCGCCAGGAGCTGGTCCCTGCCTCGCCCGTTCCACTGGAGGATGAGGAACGGGTCGTCGTCGAACGCCTCGGCCAGCAGGTACAGGACGGCCGCGGCGTGCTTGCACGGGTCGCCCCAGTCGGGGCAGTCGCACATCAGGTGCAGGTCGGACGCCGACCCGGGGAAGAGCGCGAGGCCCAGCTCCGCGAAGACCCATTCGATCTCCGGCGGCATCTCCCCGGCCAGCAGGCGGGCGCGGAACACCGCGCGGGACGCCAGTTCCTTCTCGACGGCCCTCCAGTCCGCCTCGCCGATCGCCTCGATGCCGAGGGCCACCTCGTACGGGTCCGGTGCCGAGCCGTGCACTTTCGCGGTCACCTCGTGCGGCGCGACCCTCAGGTCGAACACCATGCCCTTGCGCGCGTACGTCCGGCCGCGTGACAGGCGGCCCTTGTCGGCGAACGATTCGAGGAGGTCGATGAAGCGGCGGGACCACCACTGCGAGCCGATCGAGCCGCGTTTGGTGCGGGCCTTGATGCCCTCGTCCATCAGTCGCTCACCGCCTCCGGCGACAGGCGCAGGACGTCGCGCAGCTCGGCGACCGAGAGCTCGGTGAGCCAGTCCTCGCCGGTGCCGACGATCGACTCGGCCAGGGCCTTCTTGCGCTCGATCATCTCGTCGACGCGCTCCTCCATCGTCCCGACGCAGATGAACTTGCGGACCTGGACGTTGCGGGTCTGCCCGATGCGGAACGCGCGGTCGGTGGCCTGGTCCTCGACGGCCGGGTTCCACCAGCGGTCGACATGGACGACATGGTTGGCGGCGGTCAGCGTCAGGCCCGTCCCGGCTGCCTTGAGGGACAGCAGGAAGATCGCGGGCTCGTCGTCCTCCTGGAACCGCTGGACGAGGTCGTCCCGCCCTTGCTTGGACGTCCCGCCGTGCAGCCACAGCACGGGGCGCTCCAGGCGTGCGGCCAGGTAGGGCTGGAGCATCGAGCCGAAGGCGGCGTACTGGGTGAAGACCAGGGCCTTCTCTCCCTGCTCCAGGACCTCGGCGCAGATCTCTTCGAGGCGTTCGAGCTTGCCGGAGCGGCCGGGGAGCCGGGAGCCGTCCTTGAGCAGCTGCGCCGGATGGTTGCAGACCTGCTTCAGCTTGGCCATCGTCGCCAGGACGAGCCCGCGCCGCTTCGCCTCCTCCGCCTCGGCGATCTGCTGGAGCATGTCGTCCACGGTCGCCTGGTACAGCGATGCCTGCTCGGTGGTGAGGTTGCAGTAGACCTTGATCTCCTGCTTCTCCGGCAGATCCGAGATGATCGACTTGTCGGTCTTGAGGCGGCGGAGGATGAACGGCTGCGTCGCCCGCTTCAACGCGACGGCCGCCTGCTCGTCGCCCTCCCGCTCGATCGGTATGGCGAACCGCTGCCGGAACGCGCTGCGCGGGCCGAGCAGCCCCGGGTTGGCGAACTCCATGATCGACCACAGTTCGGTCAGATGGTTCTCCACCGGCGTGCCGGTGAGCGCGATCCGCGTCCGTGCCGGGATGCTCCGCACGGCCCTGGCCTGCCGCGTCCCGCTGTTCTTGAGCGCCTGCGCCTCGTCGCAGACGATCCGCCCCCACTCGGACTGCGCGAGGGTCTCCGCGTCCCGTGCGGCCGTCCCGTAGGTCGTCAGCACCAGATCGGCGCCCGCGACGGCCTGGGCGAGGTCGTCGCCGCGATGCCGCCCCGTCCCGTGATGGACGTACACGCGCAGCTTGGGCGTGAACCGTCCCGCCTCCCGCTGCCAGTTCCCCACCAGCGACATCGGCAGGATCGCCAGAGTCGGGTCGGGACGGGCGCCGTTCTCCCTTTCGTGGATGAGCAGCGACAGGACGGAGATCGTTTTCCCGAGCCCCATATCGTCCGCAAGCAGGGCACCTAGCCCCAAACCGTTCATGAAGGTCAGCCAGGCGAGGCCGCGTTCCTGGTAGGGCCGTAGTTCCGCGTCGAGTTCATCGGGGGTGCCCATCGGGGCGAGGCGGCGGTCGGCCTCGCCGGAGAGGAGGTCGCCGAGGGGGCCGCCCGCGTCCACCCCGGTGAGGGGGAGGGCGTCATCGTCGGCGTGGATGACCGCGCGGATCGCCTCGGCGGCGGTCATCCGGCCGCGGCGCGGTTGGCGGAGGAAGTCGAGGGCCGCTTCCAGTTGCCGTTCGTCCAGCTCGACCCACTGGCCGCGCAGCCGGACGAGCGGCGTCTTCAGGCGGGCCAGCTCCTCCAGTTCGGCCTCGTCGATGCTGTCGTCGCCGATGGCCAGGTCCCAGCGGAAGTCGACCATGGCCTTCATGTCGAAGCCCGACGCCGCGGCCGCCCCCGAGGACGCCTCCGGGTCTTCGCTGCGGGTGGTGAGCTTCATGCCGAGCTTCGCCTTGCCCGCCCACTGGGGGAGCAGGACGCCGAAGCCCGCCGCGGCCAGCATCGGGGCGGCCTGGCGGAGGAAACGGAACGCGCCGGCGGTGTCGAGGACCAGCTCGTCCGGTGCGGGGCCGTCCAGCGAAGGGGCCATGTCGGGGAACAGGCGCAGCGCGCGGCCGAGGCCGGCGAGGAGCGTCTCCTCGGCGTCCGGGATCGACGTCGCCTCACCCGCCCACACCATGGTCGCCGGCACGTAGAGGCTCGGGTCGTCGGTGCCCTGAAGGGCGAACTCGACCCGCCAGGAGTCGTCGTCCTCGGGTTTGCCGGCGAGTTCCTCGTCCTCCACGTCCCACTGCTCCGCGCCCGGCTCGGCGAGGCGGAAGCAGACGCGCAGCGGGCCGGACGGGCGGCGCGCGGCGGCGGCCCACGCGTCCAGTTCGGCGATCAGATCGCCGGGGTCGTCGCGCGGCTCGCGGGCGACCTGCGGGGACGGCCCGGTCAGCGCCGCCACCCAGCGTTCGGCCAGCGGCAGCCGGTCGGGGACCTTGCGGCGCGACACCAGCAGCGGATGCGGCACCACGCCCCGGACGGCGGTGTCGACCAGGCCGGACAGCGCCTCGCGCAGCACCGCGCCGGCGGGACGTCCGCCATCGGCGGCGCGGCACGCGGCGGGCATGGCGCGGGCCAGCGCGCGGAACCGGGCCGGATCGTCGATCACCGGACGCCAGCGGGCCACGAGCTCGCCGTCCTCGCGCAGCAGCGCGGGCAGCACCTGGCCGCGCCCGGTGAGATGGACGGCCTCGTCGGCGATCATGCACAGGAAGCGCAGGTCGGTGCCGGGGATCACGTCGGCGCCGTGCTCGGCGGCCTGGAGCAGCGCCATCGCCGGGAACGGCTCCAGGACCAGCGCCGGGACCTGCCACGGCCGCAGTTCGGGCTCGTCCCGCACCGGCTGGGGGCCCAGCTCCGCCGACGGCAGCGGATGGCCGCCGAGCGTCGGCAGCGACAGCGCCAGCTCGACGCGGAACGCGGTGCGGACGAGCGGCTCATAGGACGTGCCGGTGAAATCGCAGGTCGCGAAGGGGTGGACGTCCGGTGAAGGCTCGTGGGGGCCGGTGCGTTCGGCCCAGAGGCAGAGCGCACCGCCATGCCAGGTGGCGTGGGCGACGAGCATGGTCACCGAAGTTATCAGCCACCTCTGACGTCCCGGCGCATGACAGCCGTGACTCGGGGCGCCGCCCGTCACCGGGGCACGGCCCCTGGTTAGGCTCGACACGTTCCGCCGCCGAGTTTCAGGAGGGTCGCCGTGGGCGAGTTCGTACGGGTCGAGGTCGAGGACGGGATCGCGACGATCAGGCTGGACCGTCCGAAGATGAACGCCCTGAACGCCCAGATGCAGCGGGACCTGATCGACGCGGCCCGGGAGGTGACGCAGGACGAGGCGGTCGGCGCCGTCGTCCTGTACGGCGGGGAGAAGGTGTTCGCGGCCGGCGCGGACATCAAGGAGATGGCCCCGATGTCGTACGCGCAGATGTCGGCGGGCCACTCGCGGCTGCTGCAGGACTTCGCCAAGGCGCTCGCCGGGATCCCGAAGCCGGTCATCGCCGCGATCACCGGGTACGCGCTGGGCGGCGGCCTCGAAGTGGCGCTGACCGCCGACTTCCGGGTCGCGGGCGAGGGCGCGAAGGTGGGGCAGCCGGAGATCCAGCTCGGCATCATCCCCGGCGCGGGCGGCACGCAGCGGCTGTCGCGGCTGGTCGGGCCGTCCAAGGCCAAGGACCTGATCTTCTCCGGGCGGCACGTCGCGGCCGCCGAGGCCCTCGCCCTGGGGCTCGTCGACCGGGTCGTCCCGGACGCCGACGTCTACACGGCCGCGAAGGAGTGGGCGGCGAGCTTCGTCGGCGGCCCGGCGATCGCGCTGCGCGCCGCCAAGCAGGCCATCAACGCGGGCCTTGAGGTCGACCTCGACACCGGCCTGGAGATCGAGCGCACCCAGTTCGCCGCCCTGTTCGCCACCGAGGACCAGGCCGCCGGCATGAAGAGCTTCATGGAGGAGGGCCCCGGCAAGGCGAAGTTCACGGGCCGCTGACGGCCCGCTCCCGCGCGTCCAGGACTGACGTCCGCGGGATGCCGGAAACTTGGGGGCTGAAACGTTACGTGTGTTTTTGGGTGTGCTGCCCGGGGTTGTGGAGATCGGCCGCTAGCATCCCCGCCATGCGACACGCGTACCGAACCGCGCTCGTGACGGGCGCGTCCAGCGGCATCGGCGAGAGCTTCGCCCGCCTTCTGGCCGGCCGCGGCACCGATCTGGTGATCGTGGCGCGCCGGGCCGAGCTGCTGGACGGGCTGGCCCGCGAGCTCGTCGAGCGGTACCGGGTCGCCGTGGAGGTGGTGGCGGCCGACCTCACCGACCCCGGGCAGCGTGCGGAGGTCGAGGGGCGGCTGCGCGCCGACCCGGTCGAGCTGCTGGTCAACAACGCCGGTTACGGCGCTTTTGGAGCGTTCGCCGAGCTGCCGCTGGACGACCATCTCGCGCAGATCGAACTCAACGTGACCGGGCTCGTGCGGCTCACCCACGCCGCCGTGCCGGGGATGGTCGAGCGCGGCCGGGGCGGGGTGCTGAACGTCGCGTCCATGGCGGGGTTCGCCCCGTCGCCCGGGAGCGCGACGTACGGGGCGACCAAGGCGTACGTCGCGGCGTTCTCCGAGAGCCTGCACTCGGAGGTCGCGGGCAAGGGCGTCCACGTGACGGCGCTGTGCCCCGGGTTCACGCGCACCGAGGACGAGCCGCCCGGCGCGCACGGCCCGTCCAACCTGCTGTGGCTGCGGCGCGACGACGTGGCGAGCGCAGGGCTGGACGCGGTGTCGGCCGGCCGCGCGCTGTGCATCCCCGGGATGCAGTACAAGGCGGCGTTCCCGGCGCTGAAGCTGGTCCCGAGGCCGCTGCTCAGGGCCGCGGTGAACCGCATGTGGCAGCAGGCCGCCGACACGCGGTGACCGCGGCGGGTGAGCGGGGTCACGCCGCTTTTGCTCGGATCTACAAAACTCGCCGCGGGTTGATTGTCGCGGCGCTGACTTGACGCACCTCGTGCCGAGTGGCGACGATCGAACCTACGCTTGAGTAGGTTGTGAACGGCCTGCTGGGCGGCCCACTCGTGCCGCGGGCGCGGCGGCACCGTCCGGCAAGACCACTCGTCCAGCGAAGGAACCGCATGTCCGTGACCCCCGAAGATAAGTTCCAGACCGGCCTGCTGATCGACCTCGAGCCGGTGGTCGAGACGGAGCTGAACCGGCACCTGTCGATGGCCAAGGAATGGTTCCCGCACCAGTACGTCCCCTGGAGCGAGGGCCGCGACTTCGACGGGCCGCTGGGCGGCGAGCCCTGGTCCCTGGAGCAGTCGAAGCTGAGCGTCGAGGCGCGCGAGTCGCTCATCGTCAACCTGCTCACCGAGGACAACCTCCCCGGCTACCACCGCGCCATCGCCACCGTGTACGGCCGCGAGGGCGCCTGGGGCACCTGGGTCGACCGGTGGACGGCCGAGGAGAACCGGCACGGCATCGCCCTGCGCGACTACCTCATGGCGACCCGCGCGGTCGACCCGATCGCGCTTGAGCGGGCGCGCATGCACCACATGGAGGCCGGCTACGAGGCCGACCACGGCGACTCGTTCCTGCACGGGACGGCGTACGTGTCGTTCCAGGAGCTCGCCACCCGCGTCTCGCACCGCAACACCGGCAGGGCGTCCGGCGACCCCGTCTGCGAGCAGATGATGACCCGCATCGCCGCCGACGAGAACCTCCACATGATCTTCTACCGGAACCTGATGGGCGCCGCGATGGAGGCCGCCCCGAACGAGACGATGCGGGCGATCACCGACGTCGTGACGACGTTCCACATGCCCGGCCACAGCATCGACGGCTTCATGCGCAAGTCCGTCGTCATCGCCAACGCCGGCATCTACGACCTGCGGCTGCACCACGATGACGTGCTCGTCCCGGTGCTGCGCAAGTGGAACGTGTTCGACCGCACCGACCTTTCCGGCGACGGCGACAAGGCCCGCGAGGAGCTCTCCGAGTTCCTGGCGCAGCTCGACGCGTCCGCCACGAAGTTCGAGACCCGCCGCGAGGAGCGCCGGGCCCGCCGGGCCGCCCGCGAAGGCTGATTCTCAGCCCTTCCCGGAGTTCCCGGGGGTCGTCCCGTGGGCGGAACACAGGGAACGCGAGGCCGTTTTCTGGCGTCAAAAGGGACATGGGGACACATCGGCGACTGGGCGGGTATCGGTTGCTGGACGAGATCGGCCGGGGCAGCACCGCGGTGGTGTACCTGGCGATGGATCCCCGCGGCCGGGAGGTCGCGGTGAAGGAGCTGAGTCCGGAGCTGGCGGGGGAGCCGGAGGCCGTCAGCCGGCTGGCGCGGGAGATGTCGGCGCAGGCGCGGGTCCGCAGCGCGTACGTGGCGCGGCTGCTCGGCGGCGAGGTCGCGGCCGAACGGCCGCACGTGGCCATGGAGTACGTGCCCGGCTGCCCGCTGAACGACCTCGTCTCGGCGTACGGGCCGATGCGGCGCGACCGGCTCGTCCGGTTCGCGCGGCGGCTGGCGCTCGCGCTGGGGGACGTCCACGACGCGGGCGTGCTGCACCGCGACGTCGCGCCCGGCAACGTGATCGTGATGGGCGACCGGCCGACGCTGATCGACTTCGGGATCGCGCACGAGTCCGGCGCCGAGCAGATCACCAAGCGCGGGATGGTCGTGGGGACGCCCGCCTACCTGGCGCCGGAGCTGATCGAGGGGGAGCGCGCCACCGCGGCGTCGGACGTGTTCTCGTGGGCGGCGACGGTCGCATACGCCGCGACGGGCAGGCCGCCGTTCGGGCGGGGTTCGCTGCACGGGGTGTGCTTCCGGATCCTGCGCGGCCAGGCCGATCTCGACGGCGTCCCGGAGCGGATGGCGGGGCTGCTGCGGGCGGCGTTCCGGCGCGACCCGTCCGCGCGCCCGCCCGCGCGCTGGTTCGCCGGGGCGCTCGCGGACGGCGACGGCGCGGCCGTCAAGGGCGACGGCGCGGCGGCCGCCTGATGCGCGATTGGATCTTCCCGTCCGGATCGGCGAGGGTAGGGTTTCGGAAACGATGAAGGGAGCTGTCACGTCCGGGGACCGAATCGGCCACTACAGCGTTCTTCAGACCCTCGGCGAAGGGGGCATGGGCGTCGTCTACCTCGGCGCCGACTCCGAAGGGCGCAACGTGGCCATCAAGGTGCTGCGGCCCGCGGTCGCGGGGGACGCCACGGCGCGTCGCCGGCTGGCCCGCGAGGTCGATTCGATGCGCCGGGTGCACAGCCCGCACGTCGCCGAGATCCTCGACGCCGACGTGACGGCCGACCAGCCCTACATCGTGACCCAGTACGTGCCCGGCCGGACGCTGGAGGAGATCGTCGAGGAGGCCGGGCCGATCTACGGGCCCGGGCTGCAGCGGCTCGGGGTCGGGCTGGCGTCGGCGCTGTCGGCGATCCACGGCGCGGGGATCGTGCACCGGGACATGAAGCCCGGCAACGTGATGCTCGTGGACGGCGAGCCCGTCGTGATCGACTTCGGCATCGCGCAGGCCGCGGACGCCACGCGGCTGACCGCGACCGGAATGGTGATCGGCACCCCGGGCTATCTGGCCCCGGAGATCATCGAGGGTGAGGACGCGGGCCCGCCGTCGGACGTGCACGCCTGGGCCGGCACGGTCGCCTACGCCGCGACGGGACGCCCGCCGTTCGGCTCCGGCACCTTCGAGTCGATCTTCTACAAGATCATGCAGGGGACGCCGGACCTGGGCGGCGTGCCCGACGCGATGATGCCCGTGCTGCGGTCGGCGATGGCGCGGAACCCGGCCGAGCGTCCCACCGCGGTCAACCTGGTGCAGCTCACCCGGCGGATCCACATCGAAGCCACCATCACCGACCAGACCCGGGTCGACCAGCACTACTCGCCCGGCTCGTCGCAGCCGGTGGAGGAGCCCGCGCCCGACCACTCCCGGATGTTCTCCATGCCGGTGGCCGCTCCGCCGCCGCAGGACGCCCCGGCGCGTCCCACCACCCCGGGCTCGACCGCGATCCCGGCGCCCGCGTCGGCGCCGACGCCCGCACCGGCCCCGGCACAACCCAGCGACTTCGTGGGGCAGCTGCCGCCGGCGGCGCCACCGCCCGTCCCGCCGCCGGGCCCCGCCCCCTACAAGGCGGGGGAGCAGTTCCAAGGACGCGGCTACGCGCCGCAGGACCCCTACGCCCAGGGCGGATACCCGCCGCAGTACGCGCCGCCGCCGAACCAGCCACCACCGAACCAGCCACCACAGGGCGCACTTCAGCGCGGCCCGGGGCCGGGGCCGTACGACCAGCGGGCACAGGACGCGCAGCGCCGCGCCGACGCGGCTCGGGGCCCGGAGACCCGCGGGGACAAGGACCGCCGCAAGCCCTACGGCTGGTACCGGGTGCTCAGCTTCATCGTCCTGGTGGCGCTGCTCGGGTTCGCCAACATCGTGCCGCTGCTCGCACTCTTGGTCACCATCGGCGGCGTGCTCGTCCTGCGGATGGCGGACAAGGCCGCCAAGGGCATGGAGGGCCGCCAGACGCGGCGGGGCCCGCGCTCGGGCGACGCGGTCGCGGCGGCGTTCCGGACGCCGCTGCACCTGCCGGGCGCGGTGATGTCCACGGTCCTGTGGACGTCGCTCAGCGTCATGGCGGGGATGATCCTGCTCGGCGTGCTGATCTTCGCCAAGTCCGACATGACCGCCTCGAAGGCCATCGCCTACTCCGCCATGGCGGTGATCGGGCTGCTGTGCCTCGCGCCGGGCAGCGGCGCGCCCCGGCGGCAGCTGGCCCGGATCTGGGGCGCGCTGCTGCCGCGCGCCGAGGCCGCGCTCGCCGGCGCCCTCATCCTGGGCGTCTTCGCCGCGGTGCTGGTCGTGATGTCCCAGGAGGGGCCGCCCGACACCACCCCGCTGGACGGGATGAGCCAGGACCTGGAGGGCCTGCGCGCCGACGTCCGCGAACTCGTCTCCGGCATACCGGGCATGTAGCGGCAACGGCCGGTACGGTCCGGTCGGTAGGGTGGCGACCCATTATGAGCGGCGAAACGAGCCACCAAGAGCACATCGGCCCCTACAGGCTGCTGTCCCGGCTGGGGCCCGGGAACGGTGCCGTCCATCGTGCCGCCGGGCCCGACGGGCGCGACGTGGCGATCAGGCTTCTCCCCCCGGGCGCGGCGCCCGACATCGCGCGGATGCGCGACGTGCTCAGCCCCTACGTGGTGGACGTCCTGGACGGCGACGCCGCCGCGCCCACCCCTTACGTCGTGTCCCGGTTCGTTCCGGGGCGGCCGCTGGGGGAGACGGTCGCCGAGCAGGGCCCGGTGCCGGGTGACGCGCTGCGCCGGCTGGCGTTCGGTCTGGCCAAGGCCCTCGCGGCCATCCACCGGGCCGGCCTCGTGCACGGCGAACTCGGGCCCGGGACGATCCTGGTCGTGGACGACGCGCCCGTCGTCATCGACTTCGGGCTGACCGCCGGCGCCACGGCGGCGGACGACGTCCGGTCGTGGGCCGCGACCGTGGCGTTCGCCGCCGCCGGCGCGCACGCGGCCGACCCCGGCTCGCCGCCCCTGGACGCGCTGCCCGACGACCTGCGCCCGCTGGTCGAGGCCGCCGCGGACCTCGATGCCGGTACCCGCCCGGATGTGGCCGAGCTGGTGGAGGCGACGTCCCGGCTGGAGCTGCCGTCCGCGCCGGCCACCCGTTCCGGCCCCCCTCTGTCCTCCGAGGCCGTGCCCGCACCTGCACCCGCGCCCGCGCCCGGACCCACGCCCGCAGCCGCGTCACCGGATGCGGCGGGGACGCCGGGGACGGCTGGCGGGGCCCATGGGCTGGCCGTGGCGCGGGGCTGGGCCCGGCTGCTCGCGGCGATGGTCGTGGTGATCGCGGTCGCCCTGGTGGTCATCGCGCCGATCGCGGGGCTCGTCCTCTCGCTGGGCGCGGTGACGCTGCTGCGGGTGGCGGGCACGACGGCGCGGGGCTGGGCGTGGGCGTTCGGCCGGACGCTGCTGACCGTCCCGTACGCGGCGGCGTTCACGGTCGCCGTCCCGCTCGGGCTCGTCGCGGTGTCGGCGGTGGGCGGGGAGATCGACTCGCTCAGCGCCGCCGCGTTCGGCGCCGGGGCGGGGGCGGCGGTGCTGTGGACGGCGCCGGGCGTCAGCGGCCCGCGGCGGCAGCTGGAGCGGATGTTCCTGTCGGCGGCGCGGCGGCCGCGGCACATCGCGGCGGCGGGCACCGTCCTCGCCGGCCTGGCCCTGGTCGCGGTGGTCGGGGCCCTGACGCTCACGCCGAGTTTCTCGCCGATGTACGGGCTGCAGAGCTCGGTGGAGGGCACCATGGACCGCCTGCAGACCGCCGTCAACCGGTTCTGAGACGTGAAGTGCGTCACGCCGCATTCGGGACGCGGTGGATGCCGCGAATCCCGCGGCCACGTGGGTAAGGTCTCACGAGCTGGGACTTGCCAGTATGCTACTCGCAAGTAACATTTGTGGTGCACGGCCCTATCAGGGACCCGGCTCCGAAGCACGTTCGGGTGTTTGGCAGGCTGTGACTTCGAAAAAGCATGTCCGCGTCGACCCGCCATGGGCGGCGCCCCTCCGCCGCTTAACTCGGCGGCCAACTGAGTGCAGGGAGGTCGGCCACCGGCCATGAACATCGTCGTCCTGGTGAAGCAGGTTCCCGATACGGAGAGCCCGCGCAAGCTGAAGTCCGATGACAGCACGCTCGACCGCGCTGCGGCGGACGGTGTCATCAACGAACTCGATGAGTACGCGATCGAAGAGGCGCTGCGCATCAAGGAGGCCCACGGCGGCGAGGTGACCGTCCTGACCATGGGTCCCGACAAGGCCGCCGACTCGATCCGCAAGTCCCTGGCCATGGGCGCCGACAAGGCCGTGCACCTCGTGGACGAGGGCCTCGCTGGCTCCGACGCGCTGCAGACCTCGTACGCCATCCAGCAGGCCCTCGGCCGCACGGGGTTCGACCTGGTGGTGCTCGGCTCGGAGTCCACCGACGCGCGCACCGGCGTCCTCGCCGCGATGCTCGCCGAGCGGCTCGGCGTCGCGCAGGTGTCGCTCGCCAACAAGGTCGAGATCGACGGGACGTCCATCAAGGCGCAGCGCCAGACCGACTACGGTTTCGACCGGGTCGAGGCGAGCCTGCCCGCGGTCGTCAGCGTCGTCGAGAAGATCAACGAGCCGCGCTACCCCTCCTTCAAGGGGATCATGGCGGCCAAGAAGAAGCCGGTGGAGACGCTCGGCCTGGGCGACGCCGGCATCGACGCGTCCCAGGTGGGCCTGGCGAACGCCGCCACCGAAGTGGTCGACTTCGCCGAGGCGCCGCCGCGCGCCAAGGGTGAGATCGTCACCGACGAGGGCGACGGCGGCGCGAAGATCGCCGAGTTCCTCGCGTCGAAGAAGTTCGTCTGACCGGGGAAGGGGATTAGCGAAAAATGGCAGAGATTCTCGTCCTCGTCGACCACGTCGACGGTGAGGTCAAGAAGGTCACGCTCGAACTGCTGACGCTGGCGAACCGGCTCGGCGAGGCCGCCGCGGTATGGGTCGGCCCGGGCTATGAGAATGCCAGGGACCGGCTCGGCGAGTACGGCGCCGGCAAGGTCTACGTGGCCGCCGACGAGGAGCTGACCTCCTACGTCGTCGCCCCGAAGGCCGCGCTGCTGGCCCAGCTCGTCGCCGCCGGGTCCCCGGCCGCGGTGCTGGTCGCCGCGACCGCCGAGGGCAAGGAGATCGCGGGCCGCCTCGCGGTCAAGACCGGCTCCGGCGTGCTGACCGACGTCGTGGACGTCGCCGACGGCTTCGTCGCCGAGCACTCCATCTTCGGCGGCGGCATCATCGCGCACGCCAAGGTGAAGACCGGCACGCCGATCATTGCCGTCCGGCCGAACTCGGTGGCGCCCGAGGCGTCCCCCGCCACCCCGGCGGAGGAGCAGGTCCAGGTGGCGCTGTCGGACGCCGACAAGGGCGCCAAGATCGTGGAGAAGGTCGTCCAGGAGAAGGGCGAGCGCCCGGACCTGACGGAGGCCGCGATCGTCGTGTCCGGCGGACGCGGCGTCGGCGGCGCCGAGAACTTCTCGATCATCGAGGGCCTGGCCGACTCGCTCGGCGCGGCCGTCGGCGCCTCCCGCGCCGCGACCGACGCCGGCTGGTACCCGCACTCGTTCCAGGTCGGGCAGACCGGCAAGACGGTGTCGCCGCAGCTGTACATCGCGGTCGGCATCTCCGGCGCCATCCAGCACCGGGCCGGCATGCAGACCTCGAAGACGATCATCGCGATCAACAAGGACCCCGAGGCGCCGATCTTCGAGCTCGTCGACTACGGGATCGTGGGCGACCTCTTCCAGGTCGCGCCGCAGCTCACCGAGGAGATCACCAAGCGCAAGTGACCTCCGCGCCGAAGCCCCGGCGGCGGCCCTGGAACTCCAGTGGCCCGCCGCCGGGGCTCGCCGCGTCTCAGGAGCGTTCTGGGGACGGGTAGGGGACGGCCTTGAGCAGCTCCGGCTTGAGCATCTCGCCGACCTCGGCATAAGGGACGACCGTGCCCCGAAGCCCGCACGCCGCCTCGTAGCCCAGCACCGACTCGTAGAAGGCCACTTGGAGCCCCTTCGGGGTGAGGGCCATGGTGACGTCTCCGGACTTGATGAACGCGGACGGGTTGTCGGTGCCCCGGGGGAGCACGATTCCGGGCGTCTGGGTGCGTCCGCAGTAGGCGCCGCCGGGCAGGGTCGCCTTGATCTTCTCGTCCAGCGGCTTGAGGGCCCGCTCGGCCGGGTCGCGGAACAGGTCGAGCGGCCGGTAGGACGCGCCGGTCCGCAGATCCACGGTCGCGGCCTGCGGCTGGTCCCAGCCCGACCCGCGGTCACCGCGCAGCGAGACGCTGTACCAGACCGACAGCAGCCTGTCGTTGCGCAGGAGTATCGCCGGCTTCACGACATCGGTGTAGGCGCCCCTGCCGATGCGCCCCAGGCCGGTCCGCGTCTTGTCCCACCGCTGTTCGAGCGGTGCCCGCAGCGCCTGGTTGATCTTCCGGTTGAGCGCGGCGTCGCCGCCGGTGACGCGCACGATCTGACCCTGCGCCCGGAACGTCGCGCCGTTGCCGATGTCCCGCTGCGGTTCGCTGAGCGCGGCCAGCCGGGCCACGATCGGCTTCGGCTTGGGCGCCTCGTCCGCGACGGCCACGTAGGCCGCCGCGCCGCCGCCCACGGCCACGGCGGCCGCCCCGCCCGCGACGGCCGCCGTGCCCTTGGCGCCGAGCGTCCCCAGGACGCCCTTGCCCGCCGCTCCCGCCGTCCCCGCGCCTCCCGTCCCGGCGGCTCCGCCGCCCGCGCCCCCGGCCGCGCCCGCGGCTCCCGCGGCACTCGCCGACGCGCCGCCCGAGCCGAGGCCGAGCGCGGTGAGCGGGAACAGCATCGCCAGCGCGGCCGCGGCCCCCGCCAGCGTCCGGACGCCGCGTCCCTCCCAGTCGGGCCCGTACGCGGCGGAGGCGGCCGACTCCAGCTCCGAGACGAACGCCGCGGCGCCCATCGGACGGTCCCACGGGTTCTTGGCCAGGCCGCGCACGATCAGCGGCCGGAGCGGCTCCGGGACGTCCTCGACCGGGATCGGCGCGGTCAGATGGCGGCCCATCAGCCCGGCCTGGTCCTCGGCGGAGAAGGGGCGGCGGCCCGTCACGCACTCGAAGAACACGCACGCCGCCGCGTACACGTCGGTCGCGGGCGACGCGGGCTCGTCCCGCCACTGCTCCGGCGCCATGTAGACGGGGGTTCCCGACCGTCCCGACGCGCCCGCGTCGACGGCGATGCCGAAGTCGATGAGCTTGCTCAGCCCGTCGCCGCGCACGATCACGTTCGCGGGCTTGTAGTCGCGGTGCACGACGCCGAGGTCGTGGGCGGCGGCGAGGCCCTGCAGCGACCCCTTGAGCAGCGCCAGGGCCGCCTCGGGTGCCAGCGGCCCCCGCTCGGCGAGGACCGCCTTGAGGGACGCCCCGTCCACGGCCTCCATCACGATGGCGGCGCCGTCCGGCGTCTCGACCAGCCCGTACAGGCCGGCGATGAACGGGTTGCGGAGCCGGCTCAGCAGGGCGGCCTCGGCGCGGAACCGGCCGCGGAACTCCTCGTTCCCGGCCAGGGAGTCCGCGAGGTACTTGATCGCCGCAGGGCGGCCGGTGGCGTCGTGCCGCGCCAGCACCACGCGTCCCTGCGCGCCCTCGCCGAGAGGCCGCAACTCGCTGTACCCGGGAACCCGCCACTCGCCCATCCGTCAGCCCCCATCACAGAAATGGTCCCGATGGGTTATATCGGATCGAGTGGCGGGCCGGGGCGCTCAGGCGGCGACGGGCTCGGGCCGAGTGTCGTTCGGGTCGCCCGCCTCCACGGGCACCGCCGCGGACGGTGCCGGGGCGGCGACGTCCATGCTCGTGCGGAGCGGGACGAAACGGGCACCGGCGGCGATGAGCAGGGCCAGCACGACGACCATGCCCACCCCTACCCGCAGGGACGTGGCCTCCGACAGGAAACCGACCACGACCGGGCCGAGGAGGAGCCCGCCGTAGCCCATCGCGCCGACCTGCGCGACGGCCGCGGCGGGCTGGTCCGGGGCGGCGGTCCCGGCCAGCGAGATCGTCGTCGGGACGACCGTGCAGACCATCAGCCCGGTCACGAAGAACCCGGCGATCGCGACGCCCGGGCCGGGCGCCAGCACGACGACGCCCATGCCGAGCGCGGTGCCGATCCCGGCGCCGGTGAGCAGCCGCCGGGTGCCGACGCGCACCCGGACCCGGTCGCCGACGAGCCGCCCGAGCAGCATCGCCAGCTCGAACACGGGGTAGCCGGCCGCCGCCACCGCCTCGGTGGCGCCCATCTCGTCGTACAGGAGCAGGCCGCTCCAGTCGGCGATCGAGCCCTCCGTCATGAACGCGATGAACGCGAGGACGCCGATCAGGTACACGGCGGGCGGGAGGCGGCGCGCCCTGCGTCCCGTCCCGGACGCGGCGCGCGCCCGCGGGCGGGCCGGGTCGGGCAGGTAGGTGCGGCCGAGCGCGAGGCCTGCGGGCAGCGACAGCAGCGCGGCGGTCAGCACGGTGGTGGTGAACCCGAACCCGGCCGCGGCCGTGACGACGCCGAACACGCCGCCGCTCATCGCGCCGACGCACCAGCCGGCGTGCATGCCGCTCATGACGGGCCGGCGGTACGCCTGCTCGACGACGCTGCCCTGCGCGTTCATCGCGATGTCGGTGATCCCGAACGTCATCCCGAACAGCACGACGGCGGCGAGCAGCATGCCGTAGGAAGGGGCGAGCGCGACCGCCGCGAAGGACAGCGAGGTCAGCGGCAGCGCGGCCCGCAGGACGGCCCGGCTGCCGGCGCGGGACATCACGCCGCGCAGCGCCTGCATGGCCGCGACCGCGCCGAGCCCCCAGACGAGGACGACGATGCCGATCTCGCCCTCGGTCGTCCCGAACTTGGCGGCCAGCGCGGGCAGGCGCGCCACCCACACTCCGGTCAGCAGGCCCGCCAGTGCGAAGGTCAGGAACGTCCCCGAACGGGCGCGGAACAGCATGATTCACCTCTTTCTAGGCTCGGCGGGGCGCGGCCCCGTGGTGGCAAACGTCGTGGCGGCGGGCGTCGTGGTGTGACGGACGTCATGGAACGCTCCAGGCCCTCGGGCCCGGATCGCTCAGGTGGTTCGGCGGGGCGCGGGGCGCCCGGGTTCATCGCTCCAGCAGGTCCAGGAGCCGCTGCCTCAGCGCTTCGAGCTGGTCCGCGTCGTACAGCCCGGGATCATGGCTCACCACTTCCCAGAGGCCCTCGGCCGCCAGCCGGACGATCGTCGCGGTGCCGGGGTCGGGGTCGTCCGCGGGGGCGCGGCCGTGCCAGCGCCGCATCGCCTCGTTCAGCGGCTCGGCCTGCTCCGGGTCCGCCGCGGCGGCCGTGATGGCCGACCAGCGCCGGTAGGCGCGGGCCTCGCCGGTCAGGATCTCGAACGTGGCCTGGACGTAGGCCCTGGTGTAGGAGCCGGGCGTGCCGTCGTCGTAGGAGGCGATCAGGTCGTCGAACTCCTCGATGACCCGCGCCACCATCGCGCGGACGAGCGCGTCCTTGGTGGGGAAGTGGTAGAGCAGCCCTCCCTTGCTGACGCCCGCGCGGTCCGCGACCGCGGTGAGCGTCAGCGCCTGCGTCCCCTCCTCGGAGAGGACGGTCTCGGCGGCGTTCAAGAGGGCTTCCTTCGTCATGGTGATTTTACTGTACCGGCTGGACGGTATAGATCGTAACCGGCGGTCCGTCCCCGCCATTCCCGCAACGGCACGGGCACCGGAGGGGAACAGGTGCGGCGTGGATACTGTTGACCCCGTGGTGACCTACCTCGACCATGCAGCGACGACCCCGATGCTGCCCGAGGCCATCGAGGCGATGACGGCGGAGCTGCGCGAGCTCGGGAACCCGTCCTCGCTGCACGCGGTGGGGCGGCGCTCCCGCCGCGTCGTCGAGGAGTCCCGCGAGATCATCGCCGAGGGTTTCGACGCCCGGCCGAGCGAGGTCGTGTTCACCTCCGGCGGCACCGAGGCCGACAACCTCGCCGTCAAGGGCCTGTACTGGGCCCGCCGCGCCGCAGACCCCGCCCGCACCCGCGTCCTCGCCGGCGCCGTCGAGCACCATGCCGTCATGGACGCCGTCCAGTGGCTCGCCGACCACGAGGGCGCCCGCGTCGACTGGGTCCCCGTGGACGAGCGGGGCCGCGTCCGCCCGGAGGCGCTGCGCGAGGCGCTCGGCTCCGGAGACGACGTGGCGCTGGCGACCGTGATGTGGGCCAACAACGAGGTCGGCACCGTCCAGCCCGTCGCCGAACTCGCCGCCGCCGCACGCGAGCACGGCGTCCCGCTGCACACCGACGCCGTCCAGGCCGCCGCGACGCTGCCCGTGGCGTTCGGCGCGAGCGGCGCGCAGGCGCTCACCCTCACCGGCCACAAGCTCGGCGGCCCCCTCGGCGTCGGCGCGCTGCTGCTCGCCAAGCCGAAAGAGCCCGTCTTCCTCGACCCGGTGCCGCTGCTGCACGGCGGCGGCCAGGAACGCGACGTCCGGTCCGGGACGCTCGACACGCCCGCCATCGCCGGGTTCGCCGCCGCCGTCCGCGCCACCGTCGCGCACCGCGACGCCGAGGCGCGCCGCCTCACCGAACTGCGCGACCAGCTGATCGGCGCCGTCCGCGCCGCCGTGCCCGACGCGATCCTGAACGGCGACCCCGACGACCGCCTCCCCGGCAACGCGCACTTCACCTTCCCCGGCTGCGAGGGCGACGCCCTGCTCATGCTGCTGGACGCGCGCGGCATCGCCTGCTCCACCGGCTCCGCGTGCTCCGCCGGCGTCTCCCAGCCCAGCCACGTCCTGCTGGCGATGGGCACCACCGCGGAACGCGCCCGCGGCTCCCTGCGCTTCACCCTCGGCCACACCTCCACCGAGGCCGACGTGAAGGCCCTCGCCGACGCCATCGGCCCCATCGTGGAACGCGCCCGCCGCGCCGGGAGGTTTTGATTGCAGTGCCCTTGGCGTCAGGCCCTGGAGGGCCCTCCTTCGGCGGGAACTGCGGTGCGGTCGCTGCATCGCTCCGGCTCGCCTTGCGGCTCGCTGCGCGATCAGGTTTCTCGCAGGCTCGAAACCTGCATTCGGACGCGATCGCGACGGTTCAGGTCGCTGCGTGGCTGGGGCATCGGCTGAGGTCGTCGCCGTTCAGGTGACTTGAGGTGCCTTGATCAGGGCTGGTAGGGGGCGAGGGCGCGCCAGCCCGGGTCGTTGGTCGAGGCGACCTTCGCCTTGCCCTCCGGCCAGCCGGCGGCGAGCTGGTCGAGCTCGGAGATGACGCCGGAGTCGGGGTCGGCGTACAAGTGGAAGACGCGGAGGCCGTCGCCGGTCTCGCGGACGGCGAGGACGGCGCGGTTGCCGAGCTTGGTGAGCTTCTTCTCGAAGGCGCGCAGCGCGCCCGACGACGGCTCGACGGGAAGGCGGTCGGGGTTGCTGTTGGCGTACGGGACGGTGATCGCCACGTGCAGGTCGCAGAGCGGATAGTCCTGCCGGTGCAGCGGGAACCGGGCGCCGAGACGGGCCGGGTGGCCGCGGGGGGTGCGGCCCTCGCCGGTCAGCCAGGCGGGCTCGGTGAACGGCTCGGCGATCTGCTCGACGACCGCGGCCAGCATCGACGGCGGCAGCGAGTCGATCGGCGCCTCCGTGGCGATGGCGACCTCGCCGATCCAGCGGGCGACGTCGTCCTCCCCGAGGGCCCAGTGCAGGACGTTCAGCGCCACCTGAAGCTGCTGCTCCTCGGAGACGAACAGGAAGTCGGGGTGGTAGGCGGCGATGTGCACCCTGGCCCGGTCGGCGTCGGCGCGCATGCCCAGCCGGACGTACTCCAGGTCGAACTCGTGGTCGCCGAGGATGAGGTCCTGCGCGAGCATCTCCGGGTCGGCCTGGCGCGCGGGATGGAAGCTCCACCCGCCCGCCGCCGCCCCGGACGGGGCGGACCGCGCCCAGCGCTCGGTCAGCCCGCGCAGTTCGGGGTCGCCGCCGCCGGTCACGGTGAGGGACGGCGACCGGTCGTCGGTGCCGCCGATCTCCCACTGCAGGCCGGCGTGGATCTTGTGGACGCGGCGGGACAGCTCCTCGATCGCCTCCGCGGACAGGCCCTCGCCGGGCGTCTCCGGCTCGGGCTGCTCGGGCCCGGCGGCCAGCGACGCCTCGATCGTCGGGCGGGCCTGCGCCCACCACTCCC
The DNA here is from genome assembly GCF_040650055.1 of Spirillospora sp. NPDC048819. Classification (NCBI taxonomy): domain Bacteria; kingdom Bacillati; phylum Actinomycetota; class Actinomycetes; order Streptosporangiales; family Thermomonosporaceae; genus Spirillospora; species Spirillospora sp. NPDC048819. The sequence goes on from NZ_JBEZGN010000029.1 coordinate 24,307, forward strand.
AGAACTCGCTGATCGCGGGCGGCGTCACCGGTGACGTCTCGCGCGGACGACGGAAGATTCCCATAGCGGCCCCAATCGTACGCGGAAATGACAACGGGGGACCGGGCCACGCCGCGTACCCTCGAAGGACCATGACTTTGCGCATACTCGCCGCCATGTCCGGCGGCGTCGACTCCGCCGTGGCGGCCGCCCGCGCCGCCGAGGCCGGGCACGACGTCACCGGCGTCCATATGGCCCTGTCCAGCAACCCCCAGTCGTACCGTACGGGGGCGCGCGGCTGCTGCACCCTGGAGGACTCCAGGGACGCCCGCCGCGCCGCCGACGTGATCGGCATCCCGTTCTACGTATGGGACCTCGCCGAACGCTTCCACAAGGACGTCGTGGAGGACTTCGTCAGCGAGTACGCCGCCGGCCGCACCCCGAACCCGTGCCTGCGCTGCAACGAGAAGATCAAGTTCGCGGCGCTGCTGGACCGCGCGATGGCGCTCGGCTTCGACGCCGTCTGCACCGGCCACTACGCGCGGCTGGACGGCGGCGTCCTGCGGCGCGGCGTCGACGAGGGCAAGGACCAGTCGTACGTCCTGGCCGTCTGCACGCCCGAGCAGCTCACGCACGCCCTGTTCCCGCTGGGCGACACGTCCAAGCCCGACATCCGGCGGGAGGCGGAGCGGCGCGGCCTCCAGGTGGCCGACAAGCCCGACAGCCACGACATCTGCTTCATCGCGGACGGCGACACGCGGGGCTTCCTGGCCGAGCGGCTCGGTTCGGCGCCCGGCCCGATCGTCGACGCCGACGGCAACGAGGTCGGCGAGCACGAGGGCGCCTACGCCTACACGATCGGCCAGCGCAAGGGCCTGCGCATCGGCACCCCCGCGCCCGACGGGCGTCCCCGCTACGTCCTGGACATCTCCCCGGTGACGAACACGGTGACGGTGGGGCCGCGCGAGTCGCTGGACGTCCACGAGATCACCGGCGAGCGTCCGGTGTGGCTGAGCGAGCCCCGCAGCGGCCCGTTCGACTGCGACGTGCAGCTCCGCGCGCACGGCGAGGTGTACGGCTGCACGGCGGAGCAGGACGGCGATGAGCTGCGCATCCGCCTGGCGAATCCCGCCCGCGGCGTGGCACCGGGCCAGGCGGCCGTCCTGTACGACGGCGACCGCGTCCTCGCGTCCTCCACGATCGCCGACACCGCCCGCGTCCCGGCCTGACCGGGCCCGGGGAATCAGGCCGGACGCGCGTGGCTTATGGTCGCGTAGGCGATTCGTGGGAGGCGTGCCGTGGAGTTCGGTGTTTCGACGTTCGTGACCGATGACGGGATCGCGCCGGCCGTGCTGGGCCGGGCGCTGGAGGAGCGCGGGGTCGCGTCGCTGTACCTGGCCGAGCACACGCACATCCCGGTGAAGCGGGAGTCGCCGTGGCCGGGCGGGGACGAGCTGCCTCGGCACTACTACCGGACGCTCGACCCGCTCGTCGCGCTGACCGCCGCCGCGACCGCGACCGAGCGGCTGCGGGTCGGCACGGGCATCGCCCTGATCGTCCAGCGGGACCCGATCCTGCTGGCGAAGGAGATCGCCTCCCTCGACCTGATCTCGGGCGGACGGGCCGTGCTCGGCGTCGGCGCGGGCTGGAACCGGGAGGAGATGCGCAACCACGGCACCGATCCGAAGACCCGGGTGCGGCTGCTGCGCGAGCGCGTCCTGGCCGTCAAGGAGCTGTGGACGAAGGACGAGGCCGAGTTCCACGGCGAGTTCGTCGACTTCGACCCGGTGTTCTCCTACCCGAAGCCCGTCCAGGACCCGCACCCGCCCATCCTGATCGGCGGGTCCGGGCCGACGACGTTCGACCGGGTCGTCGAGTTCGGCGACGGCTGGATGCCGATCTACGGGCGCGGCACCGACGCGCTCGCGGCGCAGATCGCCGAACTGCGGGAGCGGGCCGGGCGCCGCCTCCCGGTGACGATGTTCGGGGTGCCGCGCAGCGCCGAGGCCGTCGCCGAGCTGGAGGCCGCCGGTGTGGACGAGGTCCTGTTCAACCTGAAGACCCTCCCCGAGGACGACACGCTCCGCTACCTGGACCGGCTCGCGGAACTTCTGTGATCACCGCGCCGATAGGGTTCCGGGTGTGACGACGAGTTATCCGTGGCAGGCCGGGACGGCGACGGGGGTCGGCTCGTATCCGGGGGGCGACCCGGCGGAGGCGCTGCGGATCGTCCTCGGCGAACTGCCCGAGCTGCCGCATCTGCCCGAGCTGCCCGCGCGCGGTCCCGGCGCCGACATGATCGGCCGGACGGCCGGGCTGCTGGTCGAGATGCCGGTGCGCGTGGAGCCGTCCGGCTGGCGGATCTCCGACCGTCCGGGACGGGACACGGTCCGCTCCCACGACCACATGGCCCGCGACCTGGACGTCCTGGAGGAGGTCGCGGGCGGTCACGACGGTCCGTTCAAGATCCAGGTGTGCGGGCCGTGGACGCTGGCCGCCGCGATCGAGCTGCGGCACGGCGACAAGGCGCTCAAGGATCCGGGCGCCGTCCGCGACCTGGCCGCCTCGCTGGCCGAGGGCGTCGCCGCGCACGTCGCGGACGTCCGGCGCCGGCTGCCCGCCGCGCGGATCCTGCTCCAGCTGGACGAGCCGGGCCTGCCCGCGGCGCTCGCCGGGACGGTCCCGACCGCCAGCGGGTTCTCGCGGCTGCGCGCGATCGAGGAGCCCGTGGCGGAGGACACGCTCGGGAAGGTGATCGAGACCGCCTGCGCGGGGGACGCCGCCTACCCCGTCGTCCACTGCTGTGCCCGGAACGTCCCGTACGCCCTGCTCCGCGGGGCGGGCGCGAAGGCGGTCTCGGTCGATCTGAACCTCGTTCCGAAACACGACGACGACGCGATCGGCGAGACGATCGACGCCGGGACCGGCCTTTTCCTCGGCGCGGTGCCCGCCGCCGACACCGTCCTGCCCGCCCTCCGGGCGACCGCCGAGCCGGTGCGGGACCTGTGGCGGCGCCTCGGATTCCCGCCCGCCCAACTGGCGGAACAGGTCGTGATCACTCCGGCGTGCGGGATGGCCGGGGCGTCCCCGCGCCACGTCCGCGCGGCTCTGCAGCGCTGCCGGACCGCGGCCCGCATGCTGTACGAGGCGGCGGACTGACCCGGGCGCGGCGGGCCTCGTATTGTCGGACGTGACGGCGACAATGGGGGCATGACCATGAGCGACGGCGTTCCCGGAGAGGCGCGGCAGCGGCACCTGGAGCTGAGCCAGGAGATCGACGAGGCCAACTACCGCTACTACGTTCTCGACCAGCCGACCCTCACCGACGCCGAGTACGACCGGCGGATGCGGGAGCTGCACGAGCTGGAGGAGCGGCATCCGGAGCTGGTCACGCCCGACTCGCCGACGCAGCGGGTCGGCGCGCCGATCATCACCGACTTCGCGACCGTCCGGCACCTCGAGCGGATGCAGAGCCTCGACAACGCGATGAGCGCCGACGAGCTGGTGGCGTGGGACGAGCGCGTCGTCAAGGAGGTCGGCACGGTCGCCGGGTACCTGTGCGAGTTGAAGATCGACGGGCTGGCCATCGCGCTGACGTACGAGAACGGGCGCCTGGTGCGCGGCGTCACCCGCGGCGACGGGCGCACCGGCGAGGACGTCACCAACAACGTCCGCACCATCGCCGACGTCCCGCACCGGCTGGAGGGCGAGGGCTGGCCGGACGTGCTGGAGGTCCGCGGCGAGGTCTTCCTCCCCGTCGAGGGGTTCGAGCAGGTCAACGCCGCGCAGGTGGAGGCCGGCAAGGACCCGTTCGCCAACCCGCGCAACGCGGCGGCCGGGTCGCTGCGGCAGAAGGACCCGCGGGTCACGGCGCAGCGGCCGCTCGGCATGCTCGTCCACGGGTACGGCGCGTGGCGCGGCGGGACTCAGCCGGAGAGCCAGTCCGGGTCGTACGAGCTGATGCGCGGCTGGGGCCTGCCGGTCAGCGACCGCTACAAGGTCCTCGGCGGGATGGACGCCGTCCGCGAGTACATCGCCGAGTACGGCGAGAACCGGCACGGCACTGCCTACGAGATCGACGGGGTGGTCGTCAAGGTCGACCAGTTCTCGCTGCAGCGGCGCCTCGGGTCGACGAGCCGGGCGCCGCGCTGGGCGATCGCCTGGAAGTACCCGCCGGAGGAGGTCAACACCAGGCTCCTCGACATCAAGGTCGGCGTGGGCCGGACCGGGCGCGTCACCCCCTACGGCGTGATGGAGCCGGTCAAGGTCGCCGGGTCGACCGTCGAGCGGGCCACGCTGCACAACGCGGGCGAGGTGAAGCGCAAGGGCGTGCTGATCGGCGACACGGTCGTCCTGCGCAAGGCGGGCGACGTCATCCCGGAGATCGTCGCTCCGGTGACCGCCCTGCGGGACGGGTCGGAACGCGAGTTCGAGATGCCCGCGCACTGCCCCGAGTGCGGCACCGAGCTGGCGTACGAGAAGGAGGGCGACGCCGACATCCGGTGCCCCAACGCGCAGTACTGCCCCGGGCAGCTGCGCGAGCGGCTGTACTTCGTGGCGAGCCGCAACGCGCTCGACATCGAGGCGCTCGGCTACGTGGGGGCGACGGCGCTCACGCAGCCCCTGGAGCCGTCCGAGCCGCCGGTGAAGAACGAGGGCGACCTGTTCCACCTGACCGTCGACCGGCTCCTTCCGATCCGGAGCCTCGTCCTCGACCAGCGGACGGGCACGTCCAAGACCGACCCGAAGACCGGCGAGCCCAAGGTCGTGTCGTTCTTCGCCAACAAGGAGGGCGAGCCGAAGAAGACCGTCGAGATCCTCTTCGACGAGCTGGAGAAAGCGAAGAAGCAGCCGCTGTGGCGGGTGCTGGTGGCGCTGTCGATCCGGCATGTGGGGCCGTCGGCCGCACGCGACCTGGCCCGGGAGATGCGCTCGATGGACGCGATCGCGAACGCCTCGGAGGAGGACCTGGCGGCCGTCGACGGCGTCGGGCCGACGATCGCGGTGTCGATCAAGAAGTGGTTCGCGATCGAATGGCACCGCGAGATCGTCGAGAAGTGGCGGGCCGCGGGCGTCCGGATGGAGGACGAGGGCGCGGCGGGCCCGCGTCCGCTGGAGGGCGTCACCGTGGTGATCACCGGGTCGCTGGAGGGGTTCAGCCGCGACTCGGCGACCGAGGCGGTGCAGCGGCTCGGCGGCAAGGTGTCCGGGTCGGTGTCGAAGAAGACGGGCTTCGTGGTCGCGGGCGACAGTCCGGGGTCCAAGTACGACAAAGCCGTCAAGCTGGGCGTACCGGTCTTGCAGGAGGAAGGATTCCGCGTCCTGCTGGCCGAAGGGCCGGATGCGGCCAAGGACGTGACGGTGAGCGCCGAGGATTAACCCGGTGTATTCGGGGGGCTTCCACCAGGTTTGCGTTACTCAGGGGTACACTCCAACTACCCAACGGTGAGTGGTCGGGGCGGAACGGGCATAACGCAACGTGCCCATTCGGTTTCGCGAAGTTGAGCGAAGGCCGTACCCTCCCTCTCATCACGACCTACACCTGAATCTCCGGACGTAACACCCGGGGGGCGTCCCCCGAGGTCGGGGACGTCCGGTGCCGGGGGAACGGCCCCCCGAACCCCCCGAGGATGTGATGAAGGACCCGAACAACACGCGGAACACGGCACCGCGCCGTGGGTCCCCGTTGTGGATCTACTTCGTCGTCGTGATCCTGCTCGGCGTCGCCGTCTGCGTCACCGCGTTCTCCGGGCTGAGCGGCGCCGACCTGGACGCGCTCGCCGGCACGCCGGTGTTCTGGATCCTCGGCTGCTTCATCATCTTCGGCGAGCTGCGGCCGATCATCACCCCCGGCTCCACCGAGAACAACGGCGCCACCACCTCCACCACCTTCGCGTTCGCGGCCCTGCTGTACGCAGGCCTCCCGATCGCCGCCGCCCTCCAGGCCATCGCCGTCATCACCTGCGGGATCTTCCGCGGCCGCAGCCCGCACCGCATCGCCTTCAACGCCGCGCAGTACACCCTCAGCCTCGCCGCCGCCCAGCTCGTCCTCGCCATGTTCGGCAACCTCGCCACCCCCACGGACCTGTGGGTCCCCGACGGCGGCGACCTGCCCGCGATAGCGCTCGCCGGCGCCGTCTACTTCGTCTGCAACGACACGCTCGTCGGGTCGGCCGTCGCCCTCCACGAACGGGTCTCGCTCCTCAAGGCGCTCCGCTTCGACCTCGGCTACCAGGTCCTCGTCCACCTGGCGCTGCTCGGCCTCGCCCCGCTGATGGTCGTCGCGATGGACAGGTCCGCCGTGTTCGTGCCCCTCATCGTCCTGCCGTTCATCGCCGTGTACCTGAACGCCTCCGTCTCCGTCCGGCGCGAACACCAGGCCCTCCACGACGGGCTCACCGGCCTCCCGAACCGCAAACTCCTCATCGTCCGGACCGAAGAGGCCCTCACCGAAGCACGCGGCGCCGAGAAGCGCGGCCCCCGCGCCCCCGGGATCGGCGGCCGGTCCCGCCGCCGCAGAAACGACCCCCCGAGCCACCGCGCCGGGCTGTTCCTGCTCGACCTCGACCGCTTCAAAGAGGTCAACGACACCCTCGGGCACCCCACCGGCGACCGCCTCCTCCAGCTCGTCGCGCACCGCCTGACCCACAGCGTCCGCCCCGGCGACCTCGTCGCGCGGCTCGGCGGCGACGAGTTCGCGGTGCTGCTGCCGTCCGTCCGCGACGAGGCCGCCGCCCGCGAGGTCGCCGCCCGGCTCCGCGCCGCCCTCAGCGAACCCGTCCGCCTCGACGGCATGTCCTTCGACCTTGAGGCCAGCGTCGGCATCGCGCTGTTCCCCGACCACGCGCCCGACTTCGAACTGCTCCTCCAGCGCGCCGACGTCGCCATGTACAACGCCAAGGAGGCCCGCACCGGCGTCGAGATCTACTCGCCCGCCAAGGACCGCAACTCCCCGGCCCGCCTCAGCATGCTCGGCGACCTGCGCCGCGCCATCGACCGCTCCGAACTGGAGCTGTTCTACCAGCCGAAGATCTCCCTGCGGGACGGCCAGCTCGTCGGCATGGAGGCCCTCCTGCGCTGGCGCCACCCCGACAAGGGCATCCTCGAACCCGACGCGTTCCTGCCCATCGCCGAGCAGACCTACCTCATGCGCTCCATCACCCACCACGTCGTCGAGGCCGCGCTCACGCAGGCCGCCGCCTGGTGGCGCGAGGACCTCACCGTCCAGGTCGCCGTCAACGCCTCGGGACGCGACCTCCTCGACACCGGTCTCACCGAAACGATCGAGGAGGGCCTGCTCGCTCGCGGCCTGCCCGCCGCCGCCCTCCAGCTCGAGATCACCGAGCGGATACTGATGAACGAGCCCGCCTACGCCTCCGACACCGTCAGCGCCCTCGCCGACCTCGGCATCCCGCTCAGCCTCGACGACTTCGGCACCGGCTACTCCTCCCTCGTCCGCCTCAAACGGCTCCCCGTCGAAGAAATCAAGATCGACGCCTCGTTCGTCGGACGCCTCACCGATTCCGCCGACGACGCCGTCATCGTCCGCTCCATCGTCGACCTGGTCCGCACCCTGGGCCTGCGCTCCGTCGCCGAAGGCGTCGAAGACCCCGCCACGGCCCAGACCCTCCGCGAAATGGGCTGCGACGCCGCCCAAGGCTGGCACTTCGGCCGCCCCATGGACGCCGACACCGCCACCAATTGGCTTCGCAGTGCCAATCGCAGCGCCCTTGGCGTCGGGCCCTGAAGGCCAGGCGCGGTGCCGCAGCAGTACGGGCCCTCGTAGTAGCGGGGCTCAGCCGCGGCGGGACTGAGCGCGATCAGTACGGGCGGCGGTAGTCGTCCTCGTAGTAGCGCTCCTCGCGGACCGCGGGCGGTGGGCGGCGCCCGACGGCGCGGCGGGCCGAGACGATCCGGACGATGCCGATGACCAGGCCGATCAGGCCGCCGATCATCAGGATCACGCCGACCAGCCGGATGTCGATGCCGCTGATCTCGTAGCTGACCGCGTAGGCCAGGATCGCGCCGACGATGATCAGAGCGATGCTGCCGCCGATGGTCACGGCGGTCTCCTCTCGTCGTCCGAGGTGGACGACGAGACCGTTCCCGCCCCGCCGAAACTAAACAATCCACGCATATTTCGCGATATTTCCACGCACCGCCACGCCGCAGGCCCCATGCGAGACCACCCCGGCCACCGCCGCAACCACGCAGCAACCAAAACCGTCGCGATCGCGTCCGAAGGCAGGTTTCGAGCCTGCGAGAAACCTGATCGCGCAGCGAGCCCCCAGGGCGAGCCGGAGCGATGCAGCGATCGCACCGCAGTGCCCGCCGAAGGAGGGCCGCCAGGCCCGACGCCAAGGGCACTGCAAAAAACATAGGATGGGCGGCGAATCCCATCGGTCCGCAGGAACGGTTTCTTACATGTCCGCCATCACCCGTGACGAGGTTTCGCATCTCGCCCGGCTGTCCCGGCTGGCGCTCGGCGATGACGAGCTCGATCATCTCGCCGCCCAGCTCGACCAGATCATCTCCGCTGTGGCGCGGGTGCAGGAGGTCGCCGCGGAGGACATTCCGCCCACCTCGCACGCGCTGCCGCTGACCAACGTCTACCGGGCCGACGAGGTACGGCCGTGCCTCACGCCCGAGCAGGCCCTGGCCGGTGCGCCGGCCACCGAGGGGCAGCGCTTCCGCGTCCCCCGGATCCTGGACGAGGAGGCCTGATGGACCTGGTCAAGAAGGGGGCGACGGAGCTCGGGGAGCTGCTCGCCGCCGGGGAGGCCTCCGCCGTCGAGGTCGCCGAGGCGCATCTGGACCGCATCGCCGCAGTGGACGGCCAGGTCAAGGCGTTCCTGCACGTCGACCGTGAGGCGACGCTGGCGCAGGCCCGGAAGGTGGACGAGCGGCGCGCGGCGGGGGAGAGGCTCGGCCCGCTGGCCGGCGTCCCCATCGCGCACAAGGACGTGTTCACCACCACGGACATGCCGACCACGGCCGGGTCCAAGATCCTTGAGGGGTGGCGGCCGCCGTACGACGCGACGGTGACGGCGCGGCTGCGCGAGGCCGGGCTGGTGATCCTGGGCAAGACGAACATGGACGAGTTCGCGATGGGCTCGTCCACGGAGAACAGCGCCTACTTCACCTCGCGCAACCCGTGGGATCTGGAGCGGATCCCCGGTGGTTCGTCGGGTGGTTCGTCCGCGGCGGTGGCCGCCTACGAGGCGCCGCTGTCGACGGGGACCGACACGGGCGGGTCGATCAGGCAGCCCGCGGCGGTCACCGGCCTCGTCGGCATGAAGCCCACGTACGGGGGTTCTTCCCGGTACGGCGTGATCGCGTTCGCGTCGTCGCTCGACACGCCGGGACCGTTCGCCCGCAGCGTGCTGGACGCGGCGCTGCTGCACGAGGCGTTCAGCGGCCATGACCCGATGGACTCGACGTCGGTGTCGGAGGCCGTCCCGCCGGTCGTGGAGGCCGCGCGCCGCGCCGACGTGAACGGGCTGCGCGTCGGCGTCGTCAAGGAGTTCGCGGGCGAGGGCTACCAGCCGGGCGTCACCGCGCGCTTCGACGAGACGGTCGAGCTGCTGGAATCGCTCGGCGCGAAGGTCGTCGAGGTCTCCTGCCCGCACTTCACGTACGCGCTGCCCGCCTACTACCTGATCGCGCCGTCGGAGTGCTCGTCCAACCTGGCGCGCTTCGACGCGATGCGCTACGGCCTGCGCATCGGGGACGACGGCAGCCGCAGCGCCGAGGAGGTCATGGCGCTGACCCGGGCCGAGGGCTTCGGGCCGGAGGTCAAGCGGCGCATCATGCTCGGCACCTACGCGCTCTCGTCGGGCTACTACGACGCCTACTACGGCAAGGCGCAGCAGGTCCGGACGCTGATCAAGCGCGACTTCGAGGCCGCGTTCGAGCAGGTGGACGTGCTGGTGTCGCCGACGACCCCGACGACCGCGTTCCCGATCGGCGAGCGCGCCGACGACCCGGTCGCGATGTACCTGGCCGACCTGTGCACGATCCCGGCCAACCTCACCGGCAACGCCGCGATCTCGGTGCCGTGCGGGCTGGCGGACGGCCTGCCGGTCGGCCTGCAGATCATGGCCCCCGTCCTCGGCGACGACCGCGTCTACCGCGTCGGCGCCGCCGTCGAGCGGGCCCTCGAAGACCGCTGGGGCGGCCCGCTGCTGGCGCAGGCCCCGGAACTGGTGGAGGCGAAGTGACCACTCCGACGCTGATGGACTACGACGAGGCGCTCGCCAGGTTCGAGCCGGTGCTCGGGATCGAGACCCACATCGAGCTGGGCACCGCGTCGAAGATGTTCTGCGGCTGCCCGACCGGGTTCGGCGCCGAGCCGAACACGCAGGTCTGCCCGGTGTGCCTGGGGCTGCCCGGTGCGCTGCCGGTCACCAACCACGCCGCGATCGAGGGCATCATCAAGATCGGGCTCGCGCTGAACTGCGACATCGTGGAGTGGTGCAGGTTCGCCCGGAAGAACTACTTCTATCCGGACATGCCGAAGAACTTCCAGATCTCCCAGTACGACGAGCCGCTGTGCGTCAACGGGTACCTGGACGTCGAGGTCGAGGGCGAGACGTACCGGGTCGAGATCGAGCGCGTCCACATGGAGGAGGACACCGGCAAGTCGCTGCACGTGGGCGGCACGACCGGCCGCATCCACGGCGCCGAGTTCTCGCTGGTCGACTACAACCGGGCCGGGATCCCGCTCGTCGAGATCGTCACCAGGCCGATCGTCGCGACGGGCGACAAGGCTCCGCTCGTGGCCCGCGCGTACGCGACGGAGCTGCGCGAGCTGGTCCGGTCGCTGGACGTGTCGGACGTGCGCATGGAGCAGGGGTCGATGCGCTGCGACGTCAACGTCTCGCTCATGCCGCGGGGCGCGACGGAGTGGGGCACCCGCACGGAGACCAAGAACGTCAACTCGCTGCGTTCGGTGGAGCGGTCCGTCCGGTCGGAGATCGAACGGCAGGCGGGCGTGCTGTCGGACGGCGGGCGCATCGTGCAGGAGACCCGCCACTTCCACGAGGACACCGGCCGCACCACCAGCGGCCGCAGCAAGGAGGAGGCGCAGGACTACCGCTACTTCCCCGAGCCCGACCTGGTGCCGATGGCGCCGTCCCGGGAGTGGGTCGAGGAGGTGCGCGCGTCGCTGCCGGAGCTTCCGGCCGCGCGCCGCCGCCGCATCCAGAAGGAGTGGGGCCTGTCCGACCTGGAGCTGCGGGACGTCGTCAACGCCGGTGCCGTCGACCTCATCGAGGCCACGATCGCGCGCGGCTCCGACGCCGGCGCCGCCCGCAAGTGGTGGATGAACGAGCTGTCCCGCCGCGCCACCGAACAGGGCGTCGAGCTCGCCGACCTGCCCATCACGCCCGAGCAGGTCGCCCGCGTCCAGGCGATGATCACGGCGGGGGAGCTGAACGACAAGCTGGCCCGCAAGGTGTTCGAGGGCGTCCTCGCCGGTGAGGGCACCCCGGACGAGGTCGTCGCCGCCCGGGGCCTGAAGGTCGTCAGCGACGACGGCGAACTCGCGTCCGTGATCGAGCAGGTCATCGCCGACAACGCCGACGTGGCCGACAAGATCCGCGCCGGGAAGGTCGCCGCGGCCGGCGCCCTCGTCGGCGCCGTCATGAAGGCCACCCGCGGCCAGGCCGACGCCGGCCGCGCCCGCGAACTCATCCTGGAGAAGCTCGGCGCCTCCTGATGCCGCGACCGCCGATAGGGCGGCCAGGTCTCCTGCGCAGCCGGCCGGGTCTCGCTCCCGGCCGGCTGATCGCCTCTTCACCGTGCATGCCGGCCGGGAGGTTCGCCGGTTCTCCGACGAGTGCGCCGCCCCGCTGGGCCGCCAGCTCAACTCGGGGAGACGGTGAGGATTCGGTCGTCGTCGGGCGCGGGGTCGCCTCGGCCGTCCTCGTTGCTGGTGGTGAACCAGAGGGAGCCGCCGGGCGCCTGGACGACGGCGCGGAGACGGCCGTAGTCGGAGTTGTAGTGGGCGGTGGGCCGCCCCGCCTTGCCGTCGTCGAGGGGGACCTGCCACAGGCGCTGGCCGCGGAGGGCGGCGGCCCAGAGGGAGCCGTTCGCGTAGGCGAGGCCGGACGGGGACGCCTCGTCGGTCGTCCAGGTGAGGAGGGGGTCGGTGAAACCTTCACGGTCGCCCATGCCCTCGACCTCGGGCCAGCCGTAGTTCTTGCCCTTCTCGATGAGGTTGATCTCGTCGAATTGGTTCTGCCCGAACTCGGTGGCGTAGAGGCGGCCCTTGTCGTCCCATGCGAGGCCCTGGACGTTGCGGTGGCCGTACGTCCAGACGCGGTTGCCGAAGGGGTTGTCGGGGGCGGGTTCCCCGTCGGGGGTGACGCGGAGGATCTTGCCGCCGAGGGAGTCCTTGTCCTGGGACAGGCCGGTGTCGCCGGTCTCGCCGGTGGTGATGTAGAGCATCTTGTCGGGGCCGAACTTGATGCGGCCGCCGTTGTGGTTGCCGCCCTTCGGGATGCCGGTGACGATGGGGTCGAGGGTGCCGAGGTCGCCGCCGTCGTAGGTCGCGCGGACGACGCGGTTGTCGGATGCGGCCGTGAAGTACAGGTAGATGAGCTTGTCGCTGGAGTGGTTCGGGGAGACCGCGACGCCCATCAGGCCGCCTTCGCCGCCGGGCTCCACACCGGGCACCGTGGCGACGGTCGTCTTGCCGCCGGACGGGGTGACGCGCACAAGGCGGCTACTGTCGCGTTCGGTCACGAGGGCGTCGCCGCCCGGCAGGAACGCCACCGCCCACGGGACCTCCAGGTCGGTGGCGACCGCGCGTGGTTCGCCGGGTTCGCCGGAACCGCCGCCCGTCCCTGTCGGGCTGGCGGCCGTCAGCGGGGGCGGCGTGTGCGCGCCGCCGTCCCCGTCCCCGCCGCCGGACGGGGACGAGCAGGCCGCCAGGGCCACCGCGGCCGAGGTCAGGACGATCGTGTGCCTTCGCATGTACGCCTCCCGTAGGTAGTACGGATTCGAGCGGCCCGCCGTTCCAACCGGGTGAGGATCATTCCCGTCACAGTGCGATACCTGCGTCCGAACGAGGTCACTCAGCGTGTTGCCGGAAATGGCGCCGCATCGGGGACGATCAGCTTTCGGACGTCCCAAATCGTTCTTCGACAAGGTCGTTTGTCGCCGGGAGGACGCTCAGCCTCAATCGCTCCGTGACCTACCGAACGTACATTGAGCGACACGGTGATCCCGCAGTGCAGCGACGTCGCTGATCTCCGGCAGGCGAAGCCGACGTATTCGCCACCGGCCCGCGCCGACCCCTGCGCGGGGCACGATTCAGGACCTTCCGACCGTTATCCGTGCGGTGAGGGTCGTGAACCCGGATTCTCCCCTGGCGCGGTGCTGCGTCGGCAGGGACCGAACGCTCCACCGGGGCAGGAAGGGACACGGCGCGATGAGCGGCGAATACGCCAGGCGGGTTCCGCCGCGTGCGCTGCCGGTCGCCATGGCCGCGGTCGTCGGCGTCCTGTACGCCACCGGTTCGCTGCTCGGCTGGGGCGGGAGCGCCTTCATCGCCTGGGCCGAGGCGGGCGCCGCGGGCGCCGCCGCGATCTCCCTGCTGCTGTCGGCGCGGCGTCCGGACGGCGGGCCGGCGGACGCGGCCCGGGGCGGGCTCTGGCGCGCCTCCTGGCGGTGGTACGGCATCGCCGCCGCGTCCTGGTTCCTCGGCGCCCTCGGCGGCGCCCTGTCCGACGGGCGGGGCCGCAGCGCCCTGTCGCTGTCGGTACCGGACCTGTTCTACCTTTTCGCCCTGGTCGCGCTGGTGGTCGGGCTGGTCGCGCCGATCCGGCTGCCCCGCGAAGCGGGGACGTGGCTGCGGTACGCGGCCGACACCTATGTCTGCGCCTGCGCGCTGTTCGTGCTCGGCTGGGTCGCGCTGTTCGGCACGCTCTACCACAGGTCGGGGGAGTCCCCGACGGAGTTCCTGCTGGAACTGCTGTACCCGCTGATCGGCGTCGTGTTCGTCTGCGGCGCGCTGCCGTTCGTCCTCGGCGCCGCGCGCGGGCATCGCCGGCTCGCCTGGATGGGGTACGGCGCGCTGACGGCCATCGCGGTCGCCGACATCGTGACGACGTTCGTCCGGCTGGACGGCGGCCGGCCGTCCGACGACCCGTCCGACATCCTGCGCCTCGCCGGGCTGCTGCTCCTGCTGCTGGTGCCGTGGACGGGCCCCGCCGCCGAACCGCCCGTCGACGACATACCCGAGGACGCGGGCGAGCCGGACGGGACCGCGCGGTCCGGCGAGGAGTGCGGCCGGATGATCGGGCCGGGCATCGCGCCCGCCGCGATCGCCGCCGCGGCCGCCCTGTTCATCGCGGGCCACTCGCTCACCGGGCGCAACGGCCTCGAACCCGGCATCTCGATCGCGGCGGGCTCGGCGGCGCTGGTGCTGATCGCGCGGCTGGCGGGCCTGCTGCGGGAGAACGACGAGCTGCGCCGGGCCGTGGACACCGGCGAGGAGCACTTCCGGGCCCTGTCGGAGAGCATCAACGACGCGGTCCTCATCTGCGACCTGGACGCCGTCGTCCAGTACGCCAGCGCCGGAGCCCTGCGGACGTACCACTACGAGCCCGAGGAACTGCTCGGGCGCCCGCTGCACGAGATCGTCCACCCGGAGGACCTGCCGCGCGTCCAGGAGGTGTTCCTCGGGGTCCTGGACGACGAGGCGGTCGACGAGGCGCTGCGCGTGTCGTGCCGGATCCGGGCGGCGGACGGGACGTGGCTGCCGACCGAGTCGACGATCTCGCGCTACAGCGGCTCCGACGGCGCCCCCGCGCGGCTGCTCGTCACCACGCGGGACCTCAGCGAGCAGGCGGCGCTGCAGCGGCAGGTCGCGCACCTGACCTTCCACGACGGCCTGACGGGCCTGCCCAACCGGTCCTACTTCGAGGAGCGTACCCGGGAGGTGCTGTCGCGGCAGCCGTCCGGCGGCGAGGTCGCGGTCGTGTTCGTCGACCTCGACGGCTTCACCGCGGTCAACGACTCCGACGGGCACGCGGCCGGCGACCAGGTGCTGGCGCAGGCCGCCCGGAGGCTGCGCGCCAACGTCCAGTCGGACGACACGGTGGCCCGCTGGGGCGGCGACGAGTTCGCCGTCCTGGTCCAGCTCCCGCCGGACGACGGTGAGACGCGCGCCACAGTCGAGCTCGCCGGACGGCTCCTGCGGGCGCTTTCGGCCGACCCTTATCAGGTCGGCAACAAGCACATCGTGCTGACGGCGAGTGTCGGCATAGCGTTCGCCGGGGACGAGGAGCAGCCCGCGGGCGCCTCCGGCGGCAACGGCTCCGAGGCGGAACGCCGGCTCCGCCGCACCGCCGCGGACCTGCTGCGCAACGGCGACCTGGCGATGGCCCGCGCGAAGGAGCTCGGCGGCGGGCGCGTCGAGGTGTACGCGCCGCACATGCACGCCGACGTCGTCCGGCGGCTGGAGCTCGGCAGCGACCTCCAGCAGGCGCTGGCCGAGGAGGAGTTCGCGATCGAGTTCCAGCCGGTGGTGGACCTCGCGACGTCCCGGGTGACCGGCGTGGAGGCGCTGCTGCGCTGGTGGCGGGGCGGCGAGTCGGTGCCGCCGGAGGAGTTCATCGGCCCGGCGGAGGAGTCGGGCCTGATGGTCCCGCTCGGCGACTGGGTGCTGCGGGAGGCGTGCCGCGAGGTCGCCCGGTGGCGCGGGGACTCCTGGGACGTCGGCCTGTCGGTGAACTTCACCGCCCGGCAGATCGGCGCGCCCCGGTTCGTGGAGTCGGTCGCGGCGGCGCTGGAGGAGACCGGGCTCCCGCCGCAGGCGCTCACGCTGGAGGTGCGCGAGGAGGTCCTCGTCGAGGACGCGGGCCAGAACGTGGAGCGCCTGTCGGAGCTGCGCGACCTCGGCGTCCGGCTCGCGATCGACGACTTCGGCACCGGGTACGCCTCGCTCGCCTACCTCGGGCAGCTCCCGGTCGACATCATCAAGATCGACCCGTCGTTCGTGGCGGGCCTCGGCTCGGACGAAACGCTGACGCTGCTCACCCGGACGATCGTGCGGCTCGGCAGCGACCTCGGGCTGACCGTGGTGGCGGAGGGCATCGAGCGGCCCGAGCAGCTGGAGCTGCTGCGCGAGATGGGCTGCCCGCGCGGCCAGGGGTTCCTGGTGGCGCGCCCGATGGCGGCCGGGCGGGTCGAGTCGCTGGTGCGGACGAACCTGGAGGCGCACGACCAGTCCGGTGACGTCCCGCTGCCCCTTCCGGGCTGAGCCGCCCCGTCCGGGAGCGCCGGCCGGCGACACGGCTGTCTCGACATTTGAGACAAAGCGTCCACGGATTTGACCGGGGGCCCGACATCGGCGAAAGTGGGCTCGTGCAGAGCACCATCACCATCCTCGTAGTACTTGGTCGGCGCGCAGGCTGACCGAGCTTCTCGTCCTGCGCGCCTCCCCTCGACCGCCTCACGGCGGCGGGGGTTTTTTGTTGCCCGGAGACCCCAACTGAACACTGTTTCATCCTCGGCCACCGGCACCGGGTGACGGCCTCCGGCGACAAGCGGGATGAGAACATTCACCCACTCCCCAAGGAAACGCAGATCATGACGACCGAACAGATGACGGGAGCCCAGGCGCTTGTCCGCGCCCTGGAGAACGTCGGCGTCGACACGGTGTTCGGCATCCCGGGCGGCGCGATCCTCCCGGCCTACGACCCGCTCTTCGACTCCGCGAAGCTGCGCCACATCCTCGTCCGGCACGAGCAGGGCGCCGGGCACGCGGCCCAGGGCTACGCGATGGTGACCGGCAAGGTGGGCGTGTGCATGGCCACCAGCGGGCCGGGCGCGACCAACCTCGTCACGGCGATCTCCGACGCCTACATGGACTCGGTGCCGATCGTGGCCATCACCGGCCAGGTGGCGTCCTCCCTCATCGGGACGGACGGCTTCCAGGAGGCCGACATCGCCGGCATCACGATGCCGATCACCAAGCACAACTTCCTGGTGACCAAGGCCGCCGACATCGGCCGGACGATCGCCGAGGCCTTCCACATCGCCGGCACCGGCCGTCCTGGACCGGTCCTCGTCGACATCGCCAAGGACGCCCTGCAGGCCACCGTCGACTTCGAATGGCCCGTCGCGCTCCAGCTGCCCGGATACCGGCCGGTCACCCGGCCGCACTCCAAGCAGGTCCGGGAGGCGGCGCGGCTGATCGTCCAGGCCAAGCGCCCGGTGCTGTACGTCGGCGGCGGCGTCCTCAAGGCGAACGCGTCCGCCGAGCTGAAGGTGCTCGCCGAGCTGACCGGCGCGCCCGTCGTCGCCACCCTGATGGCCAAGGGCGCGCTGCCCGACAGCCACCCGCTGCACATGGGCATGCCGGGCATGCACGGCGGCGTCGGCGCGGTCGGCGCGCTGCAGCGGTCCGACCTGCTGATCACCCTCGGCGCCCGGTTCGACGACCGCGTCACCGGGAAGCTGGACGGGTTCGCGCCGGACGCCAAGATCGTGCACGCCGACATCGACCCGGCGGAGATCTCCAAGAACCGGCACGCCGACGTCCCGATCGTCGGGGACGCCCGCGAGGTCATCGCCGACCTCATCGTCGCCGTCCAGAACGAGCACGAGGCGGGGCACAAGGGCGACTACACCGACTGGTGGCGGCAGCTCGACGCGTGGCGCGACACGTACCCGCTGGGCTACGACGTCCCCGACGACGGGTCGCTGTCCCCGCAGTACGTCATCGAGCGCATCGGGAAGCTCGCCGGGCCGGAGGCGTACTACGTCGCGGGCGTCGGCCAGCACCAGATGTGGACCGCGCAGTTCATCAAGTACGAGCGCCCCGGCGCGTTCCTGAACTCCGGCGGCGCGGGGACGATGGGTTACGCCGTCCCGGCGGCGATGGGCGCCAAGGTCGGCGCGCCCGACACGGCGGTCTGGGCGATCGACGGCGACGGCTGCTTCCAGATGACCAACCAGGAGCTCGCGACCTGCGCGATCGAGGGCATCCCCGTCAAGATCGCCGTGATCAACAACGGGAACCTCGGCATGGTCCGGCAGTGGCAGACGCTGTTCTACAACGAGCGGTACTCCAACACGAATCTGCACGCGGCCAAGCGCATCCCCGACTTCGTGAAGCTCGCCGAGGCGTACGGTTGTGTCGGCCTGCGCTGTGAGAAGGCCGAGGACGTCGACGACGTCATCGCCAAGGCAATGGAGATCAACGACGCCCCCGTCGTGATCGACTTCATCGTGCACAAGGACGCCATGGTCTGGCCGATGGTCGCGGCCGGCACCACCAACGACGACATCAAGATCGCGCGGGACATGGCGCCCGAGTGGGAGAACGGAGACTGACCACGATGAGCCTGCACACCCTGTCGGTGCTGGTGGAGAACAAGCCCGGCATCCTGGCCCGGGTCGCGGCGCTGTTCTCCCGGCGCGGCTTCAACATCGAGTCCCTCGCGGTCGGCGTGACCGAGCACCCGGAGATCTCCCGGATGACGATCGTGGTGAACGTCGCCGACCTTCCCCTCGAACAGGTCACCAAGCAGCTCAACAAGCTGATCAACGTCCTGAAGATCGTCGAGCTGGACTCCTCGGCGTCCGTCCAGCGCGAACTCGTGCTGGTCAAGGTGCGCGCCGACGCCGAGACGCGCTCGCAGGTCCTGGAGACCGTCCAGCTGTTCCGTGCGAAGGTGGTGGACGTCGCGCCGGACGCCGTCACGATCGAGGCCACCGGGAACCGCGACAAGCTGGACGCGTTCATCAAGGTCCTGGAGCCGTTCGGCATCAAGGAACTGGTGCAGTCGGGCATGGTGGCCATCGGCCGCGGCGCCCGGTCCATCACCGACCGCTCGCTGCGGGCGATCGAGCGCAGTGCCTGAACCCGCGTGCCGCACCGGAACTGCACGCCTGAGCGCGTGACACAACCACATCAACGAAAGGCAATAGCACTGTGGCTGAGATGTTCTACGACGACGCCGCCGACCTGAGCGTCATCCAGGGCCGGCACGTCGCGATCATCGGTTACGGCAGCCAGGGGCACGCGCACGCGCTCTCCCTGCGCGACTCCGGCGTCGACGTGCGGGTCGGGCTCCGCGAGGGGTCGGCCAGCAGGGAGAAGGCGGAGGCCGAGGGCCTGCGCGTCGTCACCCCGGCGGAGGCGGCCGAGGAGGCCGACCTCATCATGCTGCTGGCCCCCGACCACCACCACCGGGAGATCTTCGAGAAGGACATCAAGCCCGCCCTCGTCGAGGGCGACGCGCTGTTCTTCGGGCACGGCTTCAGCATCCGCTACGACCTCGTCCAGCCCCCGGAGGGCGTGGACGTGGCGATGGTCGCGCCGAAGGGCCCGGGCCACCTCGTCCGCCGCCAGTTCGTCGCCGGCCGCGGCGTCCCGGTGATCGTGGCGGTGGAGAAGGACCCGACCGGCGGCGCCTGGCCGCTGGCCCTGTCCTACGCCAAGGCGATCGGCGGCCTGCGCGCGGGCGGCATCAAGACCACCTTCACCGAGGAGACCGAGACCGACCTGTTCGGCGAGCAGACGGTGCTGTGCGGCGGCGTCTCCGAGCTGATCAAGACCGGGTTCGAGGTGCTGACCGAGGCCGGCTACCAGCCGGAGGTCGCCTACTTCGAGGTCCTGCACGAGCTGAAGCTGATCATCGACCTGATCTACGAGGGCGGCATCTCGAAGATGTACTGGTCGGTGTCCGACAACGCCGAGTACGGCGGCTACAGCCGCGGCCCGCGCGTGATCACGCCGGAGACCAAGGCCGCGATGAAGAAGATCCTCGGCGAGATCCAGTCCGGGCAGTACGCCAAGGAGCTGGTGGACGAGTTCGAGGGCGGCCAGAAGCAGTTCGGCCAGTACCGCGAGGAGCTCGCCGAGCACCCCATCGAGAAGACGGGCGCCGAACTGCGCCCGATGATGAGCTGGCTCAACGACTAGCGTCTCCCGCTGATCCGCGGCGTGCCGGCCCTGGAACGGGTTCCCCGGGGGCCGGCGCGCCGCGGTTCAGCGTCCGAAGCGGTGGCGGAGCCTGGTGCGCCACGAGGTGTCGGCGGGTTCGCCGGTCACATTCAGGGCCAGATGGCCGCCCCTGGTGAAGTACACCGTGGCGTTCCCCGTGCCCGTCGCACGGCCCTGCGGTGAGGTCTTCAGCCCCTCGGCGCGCACGGAGCCGAAGCGGGCCTCGCGTGTCACCCCGAGCGCCGTCGTCGCGACGTGCACGTCCCAGCGTCCCGGTTCCACCGCGACCGGGTCGGCGACGGCCTCGAACGCGCCGGGCCGCTCCGGCCGGGGCTCGGCGGGGAAACCGTGCTCCTTTCCGGACGTGCGTTCCCGCAGGATGACGTCCACGACCGTCCGGTTCGTCTCGACGCGCTGGAGCGCCGCGACGCCGCGGATCCGGATCTTCTTGCCCTGCCAGGCGACCGCGTCCAGCCGGTGGTCGACGCCGACCTCGGTGGTGATGTCGGCGTCCTGCCGGGGAACGCCGCGCAGGTACGGGTACATGGCGTAGATCCGGCCGCCGACCACGACGGCGCCCGCCGGAGCGCCCTCGATCTCGTCGCGGATCAGCCGCTCCAGCTCCTCGCGCAGGCCGTGCTGGATGCAGAACGCCCTGAGCCGGACCGAGGCGGGCATGGCGGCGCGCGCCGCCTCGCTCAGCCCCTCCTCGCCTATGACGTGGCGGGTGCCGTCCACGAGCCGCTCGCGCTGGAGCCGGTCGAGGCTCAGGTAGCGGTGGTCGTACACGCGCAGGACGTCGCGCAGGACGCTGATGGTGCAGTCCGAGCTCACGTTCTCTCCTGATCGGCCGGGGACATCGATCACGTTAAGGCTCCGAGTCATCGCTCACAGTGAAATCTCGATGGCGTGTCTCCATCGGCGCCTGCTCGGTGTAGCCGTCCGGTTACGGCGACCTGCCTTCCTCACGATGCGGGGCTCTGCGCGCCGGGGGCGGCTGATAGCGTCCGGCGCGTGGCTGAGGCGGTTGCGGTCGAGGGCCCCGTCGACGAGGTCCCGGCGGGCCGCCGGGGACCGTCCGCACGCCGCCGGGCGGCGCTCGCGGCGATGGTCGCGGCGAGCGCGGCGCTGTACGCGGCGTACTCGCTGATGCGGCTGCGCGCGTTCCGGACGGGCAGCTACGACCTCGTCATCTTCGACCAGGCGATCCGCTCGTACAGCCGGTTCGAGTTGCCCGTCGCCATGGTCAAGGGCGTCCACAACGGCTTCGGGCCGGACTTCTCCGTCCTCGGCGACCACTTCTCGCCGATCCTCGTCCTGCTGGCGCCGCTCTACTGGATCCACGACGGGCCGGTGACCCTGCTGCTCGCGCAGGCCGTCCTGCTCGCGCTCGGCATCCTGCCGATCTGGCGGTTCACCGAGCGGCGGCTCGGTGCCGGCGCCGCGTACTGCGCCGGGGGCGCCTACGCGCTGTCGTGGCCGATCGCCGAGGCGCTCGCGTTCGACTTCCACGAGGTCGCGTTCGTGCCGCTGCTGTCGGCGCTGATGATCGAGCGGCACGACGCGGGGCGGCGAGGGCAGGCGGCGGTCGCGGCGTTCGTCCTGCTGCTGGTCAAAGAGGACATGGGCCTGCTGCTCGCGGGGTTCGGCCTGTACCTGCTCACGCGCCGCGCCGAGCACGGCGACCGGCGCGCGGGGCTCGCCCACGTCGTGGTCGGGCTGGTCGCGACGTGGATCTCCTCCCAGGTCCTCATCACGGCGTTCGGCGGGGACAACGACTACTACTGGGCGTACGGGTCACTCGGCCCCGACCTGCCGCACGCGGCCGTCCACGCGCTCACCCATCCGTGGGACGTCGTGGCCGTTCTCGGCACCCCGCCGCAGAAGATCCTCACGATGGCGCTGCTCGTCCTGCCGCTGCTCCTGCTGCCGCTGGCGTCGCCGCTGACGCTAGTCGCGCTGCCGATGCTGGCCGAACGCATGCTCAACAGCCGTTTCGGCAACTGGTGGGAACCCGACTACCACTACAACGCCTTCATCATCGCCGTGCTCGTCCTGGCGGCGGTGGACGGCGCCGCGCGGCTGCGCGGCAGGATCCGGGCGGCGGAACGGCTCCCGCCCATTCTGCCGATGGCGGCGGTCCTGGCCGCGGTGATCGTCTGCGTGCCGTTCTTCGCGTACCGCCATCTGGCCGATCCCGCGCTGTGGCGGCCGAACGACCGGGCCCGCGCGGCCGCCGCGGCGGCCGCGAAGATCCCGGACGGTGCGCTCGTCGAGGCGGCCAACGGCGTCGGCCCGGCGCTGACGACCCGTGCCCGCGTCCTGCTGTGGGACGAGCATTCACGCGGCGCGCCCTGGGTCATCGCCTACGTCGGGCGGATCGAGTTCCCGTTCCCGGACGTGGCCGCCCAGAAGCGGCGGGTGGCGGAACTGGAGGCCGAGGGGTACCGCGCGGTCTTCCGGCGAGAGGGGTACATCGTGCTGCACCGGGACGTCCCCCGCCCAAGGTGAGGGATAATCACGATCCTTTGGACAAGGGTCCAAAGTGACCAACGGCCGTGGCACACGTCAGAATGCCGGTGAAGGTACCGTCCGGATAAATTACCCTATCCTTTCGGCGCACTTTGCCTGATACTTGAAGAAAGCCGTGACGGCCGCGGCCGGCGCGGGGGAACCTGCGCGAACGCTCATGTGACCGCCGCCGGAGCGGTGTTGGGGCGGAGTGCATGAGTGGTGTGATGCTGTTCAAGAACGAACGAAGGTCACGGGCCGGAGCGGAGGCGGAATTCATCCCCCGCGTGTCAATGCCCCCGGCAGGTAATTCCCGGATCCGCGTCGCCCGTCATGGGACGAATTATGGCGGGGAGTCGTGACGTGCCGGCGGGAGCGGACAAGGACGTCCGGCGCTGGGAGACCTGCGGGCAGGCGTGGATCGGCGTCCTGCGGCATGTCTGGACCGCCGGCGAGGCCGGCATGGAGGACACCGGGCCCATCATCGAGGGCCCGCCGGTGCTGTTCGAGGTCGCCTCGCTGAGCTGGGAGGACCCGATCCTGCACGAGCACGGCGACCGGGCCCGGCTCGTGCGGCGCGCCCAGGAGCGCACCCGCAGCACCGTCCGCGGGCGGTACTGGCCGAGGCTGCACGACCTGCAGGGCAACGACCAGATCCGCTGGGTGGTGGACCTGCTGCGGGCCAGGCCGTGGACGACGAGCGCGTGGATCTCGCTGACGATCCCGGGCGAGCCGGCCGACGGGCTGCCGTGCCTGACGGCGCTGTCGTTCCGCATCCGCGGCTACCGGCTGATCATGACGGCGATGTTCCGGTCGCAGAACGTTCACCGCGGCTACCTCGCCTACATCCCGCTCCGCGAGGTGCAGGTGCGGGTCGCCGACGAGCTGGGGCTGCCGGCGGGGCCGCTGCGGGTGTTCGTGGACGTCCCGCACGTCCACGTCGCCGACGCCGAGCGGGTCGCGTCCGTCCTGGCCGCGATGCCGGAACCCAACGCGGCCTGACCGGACACGGCCGCGCGCAGGCGGGCACGGCCGCACGCGGGCGGGACGAACCGGAGTTACCGGTGGGTGTCTCCCTGCCGCGAATCGCGCTCGCCGGCGGGAGATACACTCGCGTGGGGGCGAGGGCACGACGAGGTGACTCGCGACTTCACCTGCACACACCACACGAACATCCACTTTCGAAGGACTGTTTCCTTGAGTAAGCCCGTCGTCCTCGTCGCAGAAGAACTCTCCCCGGCTGGCATCGCCGTCCTGGAGGCCGACTTCGAGGTCCGCCACGTCGACGGCGGCGACCGCGAGCGGCTGCTGCCCGCCGTCGCCGATGTCGACGCGCTCATCGTGCGCAGTGCCACCAAGGTCACCGCCGAGGTGTTCCAGCACGCCAAGGCGCTGCGCGTCGTCGCCCGCGCCGGCGTCGGCCTCGACAACGTCGACGTCGAGGCCGCCACCAAAGCCGGCGTCATGGTCGTCAACGCGCCGACGTCCAACATCGTCACCGCCGCCGAGCACGCCATCGCGCTGCTGCTCGCGACAGCGCGGAACGTTCCGCAGGGCCACAGCGCGCTCAAGCAGGGCGAATGGAAGCGGTCCAAGTACACCGGCGTGGAGCTGCAGGGCAAGACCGTCGGCGTGCTCGGCCTCGGCCGCATCGGCGTCCTGGTCGCGCAGCGCCTCGCCGCCTTCGACATGAACGTGATCGCGTTCGACCCCTACGTGCAGGCCGCCCGCGCCGCCCAGCTCGGCGTGAGACTCGTCACGCTTGACGAGCTGCTCCGCGAGAGCGACTTCATGACCGTCCACCTGCCGAAGACGGCCGAGACCCTCGGCCTCATCGGCGACCGCGAGCTGCACCAGGTCAAGCCGACCGTGCGGATCGTCAACGCCGCCCGCGGCGGGATCGTGGACGAGGCCGCCCTCGAACTCGCCCTCAAGGACGGCCGGGTCGCCGGCGCCGGCATCGACGTGTTCAGCACCGAGCCGTGCACCGAGAGCCCGCTGTTCCACCACGACAGCGTCGTGGTCACCCCGCACCTCGGCGCCAGCACCCATGAGGCGCAGGAGAAGGCGGGCACGCAGGTCGCCCGCTCGGTGAAGCTGGCGCTGTCCGGCGAGTTCGTCCCGGACGCGGTCAACGTGCAGGGCGGCGCGGTCGCCGAGGACGTCAAGCCCGGCCTGCCGCTCGCCGAGAAGCTCGGCCGCATCTTCACCGCCCTCGCCGGCGGCGTCCCGGTCCGGCTGGACGTCGTGGTCCGCGGCGAGATCGCCGAGCACGACGTCAAGGTGCTGGAGCTGGCCGCGCTCAAGGGCGTGTTCGTGGACGTGATCGAGGAGACGGTGACGTTCGTCAACGCGCCGCTGATGGCCCGCGACCGCGGCGTCGAGGTCACCCTCACCACCAGCGAGGACAGCCCCGACTGGCGCAACGTCGTGCAGGTGCGCGGCACGATGGCCGACGGCTCGGTCGTGTCGGTGTCCGGCACGCTCACCGGCCCGAAGCACGCCGAGCGGATCATCGAGATCAACGGCTACAACATGGAGCTGGTGCCGACCGAGCACATGGCGTTCTTCTCCTACGTCGACCGCCCCGGCATCGTCGGCCGGGTCGGCAAGCTCCTCGGCGACGAAGAGGTCAACATCGCCGGCATGCAGGTCGGCCGGGACGCCAAGGGCGGCAGGGCGCTGATCGCGCTGACCGTCGACTCGGCGATCGGGCCGCAGCTCGTCGACGCCATCACCCGCGAGGTCGGCGCCGACATGGGCCGCCGCGTCGACCTGGAGAACTGAGACTCGTCCGTCACCGCGGGCGGGCGGTCCGGCAGCGCGCCGGCCGCCCGCCCGCGGTGCTTTTCACCCGGAACTCGTCTCAGCCATTGAGATTTTCCGCCACGGGTCGGGACACTCCACCTGACGCGGGGTAATCTCGCAGGTAGTCATGCGGCGTTACGTGGTAATCCTTCGCTGCCGCAGCGGGGCCTGATCTTCGGCAGGCCGGCACCCGCTGCGGAGGTTCTGCCTGGCCGTGAGTCCGATTTCGCGCCGGACCGTGCGAACCACGGATTCCCGGCGGCCCTCTGGCCACCAGCACAGCGATCGGAGCGACATGAACGAGACCTGGAACAACGCGCCCGCCGACGACGACGCCCAGGAGGAAGCGGCCCGCGCCCTGCAGACCGCCCTCGACAGAAGAGCAGACTGAGCCTCGCTTCGCTCGTCCCTGCCTCCGTCAGCGCGTCCGTGGGCCTGCACACTGGGCACTATGGCGCTTGAAGCCCGTCCGGCCGAGGTTGTGAAGGTCCTTGACGACGTTGCTCGTCTCGGGCCCTACTTCGAGATCGCTACCGGGGTGGGCGCGGCCTGGCGGCCCTTTCCCGAGGTGGACGGCGGTCGGCTTCTCGCCGTGGCGGAGGAGTACCGCGAGCGGCTGGGGACGGACGAACTGCGGGTCGCCGCGTCGATTCTGTTTCAAGGGCTCGCTTCGAGGGTGTGGTCGCCGGTCGTGGCGGCGGCGGGGCGCGGGGTCGTGCCCGACCTGTCGGGGCTGCGGTGGCGGTGGGCGCCGGGTGAGGCCCTCGCCCTGGGGCTCGGTGAGCCGCGTGGGTGGCGTGTCGAGGACGCCGCGGAGGCCGCCGGCCTCATCCATCCCATGGTCGTGGACGGGCAACTCCGGCCGTTGAGCGAGGCGATCCTGTCCTTCGCCGGCCTCGCGGACGGGCTGCTGTGGGGCAACGCGGCCTCCGCGCTCGCCGGAAGCCTGAACGTCGGGCCGGCCGGCTCTCGGGGCGCCATCGTCCGGGACCTGCTCGCACGTGAACCCCTGGCCGGGGCGGGGTCTATCGGGCGGGACGGGTTCGTCCGGCACAATTGCTGTCTGTACTACCGCGTCCCAGGTGGCGGCATGTGCGGTGATTGCGGCCTCCGAGACGATCGTCCCGGTATTTGAGATGAAAGCCCAAGCACTGAGACGTTTGCAGTAGAGTGCGCGCATGGCTTCCCGCAGCATTCGTCTGGCCGTCATCCCGGGTGACGGGATCGGCCCCGAGGTGGTCGCCGAGGGACTGAAGGTCCTTGATGCGGTCGCTCCGTCCGGTGACCTCGCGTTCGAGCAGACCTCCTACGACCTGGGCGCGGCCCGCTGGCACCGGACGGGGGAGACGCTGCCCGACTCGGTGCTGGACGAGCTGCGCGAGCAGGAGGTCATCCTGCTGGGCGCCGTCGGCGACCCGGGTGTGCCGAGCGGCGTCCTGGAGCGCGGGCTGCTGCTGCGGACCCGGTTCGAGCTGGACCACTACGTCAACCTGCGCCCGGTGAAGCTGTTCCCGGGCGTCGAGACTCCGCTGGCGGGCGTGGCGACCGAGGACATCGACATGGTCGTCGTCCGGGAGGGCACCGAAGGCCCCTACACCGGCGTCGGGGGCGTGCTGCGCAAGGGCACCCCGCACGAGGTCGCCACGCAGGAGAGCGTCAACACCGCCTTCGGGGTCGAGCGGGTCGTCCGGTACGCCTTCGAGGTGGCCGCGTCCCGGCCCCGCCGGAAGCTGACGCTCGTCCACAAGGACAATGTGCTCACCTTCGCGGGCGACCTCTACCAGCGCGTCCTCAAGCGGGTCGCCGAGGAGTACCCGCAGGTCACCACCGACTACTGCCACGTCGACGCGGCGACGATGTTCTTCGTCAACCAGCCGCAGCGGTTCGACGTGGTCGTCACCGACAACCTGTTCGGCGACATCATCACCGACATCGGCGCCGCGATCGCCGGCGGCATCGGCCTCGCCGCGTCCGGCAACGTCAACCCCGACCGGACCGCGCCGTCGATGTTCGAGCCGGTGCACGGCAGCGCCCCCGACATCGCCGGGCAGGGCAAGGCCGACCCCACCGCCACGATCCTGTCCGTCGCCATGCTGCTTGACCACGTCGGCGCGGGCGCCGCCGCCCGCCGCGTCGAGCAGGCCGTGTCCGACGATCTGGCCGAGCGCGCCGCCCTCGGCGCACGGTCCACCGCCCAGATCGGCGACGCGATCGCCAAGCGAGTATCCGGCTAGGGGCACGCCTCTCTGGCCAGGACAGGGAACTCCGGGCGTGCCCTCGCGGCGCGCCCGGTTTTCCGTATGCGCCGCGTGCGTTGGGGAGTGGGTCTAGACGAAGTACGACAATAGGGACTAAGGAAGCCGAAGCGGCGATGGGGCCGCCCCGGCGATCCGCGAGAGGACGAACCGCGATGAGCACCACCCTGGACTTCGAGATCACGCGCAACCAGCGGCCCGCGACCGCCGCCGAACGCGAGCGCGTCCTGGCCGATCCCGGCTTCGGGCGCCATTTCACCGACCACATGGTCACGATCCGCTATTCGGCGGACCGTGGCTGGCACGACGCGCGGCTCGAACCGTACGGGCCGATCCCGATGGACCCGGCCAGCCAGGTGTTCCACTACGCGCAGGAACTCTTCGAGGGCCTCAAGGCCTACCGGCAGCCGGACGGGTCGATCGTCACCTTCAGGCCCTACATGAACGCGGCCCGGATGAACCGCTCCGCCCACCGGATGGCGATGCCGGAGATCCCCGAGCAGCTGTTCGTCGACGCCGTCGAACTGCTCGTCCGCACCGACAAGGACTGGGTGCCCGACGCCGAGGGGCACAGCCTCTACCTGCGGCCGTTCATGTTCGCCACCACCCGCGCGCTCGGCGTCAACAGCCCGGCGAACGAGTTCCTCTTCATGGTGATCGCGTCCCCGTCCGGCCTGTACTACCCGCGCGGGATCAAGCCCGTCTCGGTGTGGCTGTCGCAGGACTACACCCGCGCGGCCCCCGGCGGCACCGGCGAGGCCAAGTTCGGCGGCAACTACGCGGCCTCGTTCGCCGGCCAGGCCGAGGCCGTCGAGCAGGGCTGCGACCAGGTCGTCTGGCTCGACGCGGTGGAGCACCGCTGGGTCGAGGAGGTCGGGTCGATGAACCTCATGTTCGTCTACGGCTCCGGCGCGCGGGCACGGCTCCTCACCCCCGCCCTCACCGGGACGCTCCTCGCCGGCGTCACCCGCGACTCCATGCTCAAAATGGCCCCCGACCTCGGCGTCCCCGCCGAGGAGGGCAAGATCAGCATCGACGAGTGGCAGTCCGGCTGCGAGTCCGGCGAGATCACCGAGGTGTTCGGCTGCGGCACCGCCGCGATCATCAGTCCGGTCGGCCGGGTCAAGGGCGCCGACCGCGAGTGGACGATCGGTGACGGCGAGCCCGGCGAGCTGTCGATGCGGCTGCGCCAGGAGCTGGTCGGCATCCAGTACGGGACTCGCCCCGACCCCTACGGCTGGGTCCACGGAATCGTCTGATCCGGACGTTCGCGCAGCCCCGGCGCCCTTCGCGCCGGGGCAAAGGCGTCTCAGCATCCGAGACGCGCGGCACGAGCATGCGAACCGTGTGGCAGACTGATGGACATCATGCGCCACAGCCTCGTGATTATCGGCTGGCGCGCCGGCAGCAGCTAACAGGACGACGCCGGCGCGCAGACCTCTCACGTCCGTGAGGGGTCTTTTTTGTGCCCTGGCGCTGATCACCCGCTTTGGGGGTTCCACACCATGCAAGGCGACGCATTCCACGTCTACGACACCACCCTGCGCGACGGCTCGCAGCAGGAGGGGCTCAACCTCTCCGTGCCCGACAAGCTGGCCATCGCACGGCACCTCGACGACCTGGGCGTCGGCTTCATCGAGGGCGGCTGGCCCGGCGCCAACCCCAAGGACACCGAGTTCTTCAGGCGCGCTCGAACAGAGCTCGACCTGAGGCACGCGCAGCTCACCGCGTTCGGCGCGACCCGCCGGGCCGGTGTGAAGGCCGCCGACGACCCGCAGGTGGCCGCGCTGCGCGAATCCGGCGCGTCCGTCGTGACCCTTGTCGCCAAGAGTCACGACAGGCATGTCGAGCTGGCCCTCCGCACCACCCTGGAGGAGAACCTCGCGATGATCCGCGACACGGTCTCCCACCTGCGTGCGGAGGGCCAACGAGTCTTCCTGGACGCCGAGCACTTCTTCGACGGCTACAAGGCCAACCGCGCCTACGCGCTGGAGGCCGTCCGCACCGCCGCCGAGGCCGGCGCGGACGTCGTCGCGCTCTGCGACACCAACGGCGGCATGCTGCCGGACGAGCTGGCCGACGTCGTCCACGAGGTCGTCTCCGCCGGTGTGCGGGCCGGCATCCACTGCCACGACGACTCGGGCTGCGCGGTCGCCAACTCCCTCGCGGCCGTCAAGGCGGGCGCCACCCACGTCCAGGGCTGCGCGAACGGGTACGGCGAGCGCAGCGGCAACGCCAACCTGTTCACGGTCATCGGGAACCTCCAGCTCAAGCGCGGCATGAACCTCGTCACCGACGCCCAGCTCGGCGAGATGACCCGCATCGCGCACGCCGTCTCGGAGGTCACCAACGTCGCGCCCGGCTCGCAGCAGCCGTACGTGGGCCTGTCGGCGTTCGCCCACAAGGCGGGCCTGCACGCGTCCGCCATCAAGATCGACCCGGACCTGTACCAGCACATCGACCCGTCCGCCGTCGGCAACGACATGCGGATGCTGGTCTCCAGCATGGCCGGGCGCGCCTCGGTCGAGCTGAAGGGCCGCGAGCTGGGCTACGACCTGTCCGGCGAGAAGGCCAAGGCCGTCGTGGACAAGGTCAAGGAGCTGGAGAACACCGGCTACACCTTCGAGGCCGCCGACGCCTCCTTCGAGCTGCTGCTGCGCGAGGAGCTGACCGGCGTCCGGCAGCGGCACTTCGAGGTCGAGTCGTGGCGGTCGATCGTGGAGCGCCGTCCCGACGGCTCCATGGTCAGCGAGGCCACCGTCAAACTGCACGCCAAGGGCGAGCGGATCATCGCGACGGGCGAGGGCAACGGCCCCGTCAACGCCCTCGACAACGCGCTGCGCGTCGCGCTCGGCCGCCTCTACCCGGAGCTGGCGCGGCTGGAGCTCGTCGACTACAAGGTCCGCATCCTGGAGGGCGCCCACGGCACCGACGCCCGGACGCGGGTGCTCATCGAGTCCAGCGACGGCGAACGCGAGTGGGGCACGGTAGGCGTCGAGGACAACGTCATCGCCGCGTCCTGGCAGGCCCTGGAAGAGGCCGTCACCTACTGCCTCCTCCGCGCGGGCTACGACGCGGCCTGATCGGGAATGCGCGGCGCCCGCCGGGCATTATCGGGGGCATGAGCACTGAGATCACCGACAACGCCGAGCAGAGCCGCTACGAGATCAGGCTGGACGGCGAACTCGCCGGGTTCGTCGCGTACGAGCCGGGCGAGGGCACGGTCGCCCTCGTCCACACCGAGGTCGACCCCGCGTTCGGCGGCAGGGGAGTGGGCGGTTCGCTCGCGCGCGGCGTCCTGGACGACCTCCGGGCCAGGAACCTGTCCGCGGTCCCGGTGTGCCCGTTCATCAAGAAGTGGATCGAGAAGCACCCCGACTACCAGGATGTGGTGGCCGCCTGACCCGCCCTCAGACGGCCCTGAGCCGGGACTCCCCGCCTTCGAGCGTGAGCCATGCCGACAGCGACGTCTCCTTCACCCGCACCCGGACCCGCGCGTAGCGGCCGGGGTCGACGAACCCGGGGGCGGTCGTGATCACCGTGTCGAAGACGAAGTCGGAGGCGACGAACGCCAGGTCGGCGCCGGTCTCGGCGACCCGCTTCTTCACCGCGGGCGCGTCCACCATCCGCCGCGCCGTGATGATCGAGATGCCGGACACGCCCTTCGGTCCGCGCTGCACGGGCCCCACGTGCAGCGCGGCCCGCAGCCGCATCCGGGTGGCCTCGCCGGCGCGCCGGTTGTGGCGGCGCAGCGACGCGGCCAGGTGCGCGAGCATCGGGTCGACGACGGCCTCGGTCGGCGTCGTCGGCGGGACGACGATGAGCGCGCCGTCGCCGCGGTCCTCCTGGTAGAAGTCCGACAGGGCCAGGCCGGACGCGGCGAACGCCTCGTCCAGCAGCCGGTACATGGCCTCCAGTACGTACCGGCGGTCGGCGTCGGTGCGCGACGGTGAGCTGAACCCGGTGATGTCGGTGATCAGCACCGTGCAGTTGCCCCCGGACCAGTCGGGCAGGACGCCCGGCGCGGGCTTCTCGGTCTGCCGGCGGTAGACCTGCTGCTCCAGGACGGCCCGCACGCGCGGGTTCTCGTCCAGGAACACCGCGAAGTCGCGGGCCTCGACCCGCAGGGCTTGGACGTCGCCCTCGGCGGTGACGGTGGCGGACCGGTCCTTGACCATCAGCGCCGCCCGTTCCCCGACGAGTTCGCCCGCCCCTCGAAACGCGATGATCCGCTGCTCGGGGCCGTCCTCGACCCACACCCGGGTCCAGCCGGACAGGATCACGATCACCTCGGCGGCGGACCCGCCCTCGCGGCACAGCACGTCCTCTTTGCGGAACTCGTGCGGGTGCGCCCGCGCGACGAGCGCCTGCCGCTCGTCCGGGGTCAGCGTCCCCCAGAACGTCGACCCGTCGTACCGGACGTCCGGTACGCGCGCGGCCGGCCGGACTCCCGCCGCCGCGATGGCCGGGGGGCCGGGCGACTCCTGGAGCGTCCCGGCCCTCATGAACTGGACGAACGCGTTCGTCATCGTCACCGCGGGAAACGACAGGAACGTCAGGCCACCGGTGATCACGGCCCCCGGCGAGCCGTCCAGCGCGTACCCCAGCAGCACGGCGAGGAGCGTCACGGGGGTCGTCACCTTCGCGTTCAGGAGGCCGGTGCCGCCGTGCGAGGCCGTGCGCCTCCACGACGGCCGCGCCGCGGAACGGTCAGTGCTCACGGAGTCTTCCTTCCCCCGGGAAGGTGCGGCGAAGTTTACGCCGCCTCCCCGGCGGTCGTCGGTGTCCCCATATCTCCCAACCATGAGAATACGCAGCAGTGCAGACGAAGACCATACAATTACTGCATAAAACACGGCGATAGTTAGCTAACCTGATGGCAAGCTCATGCGAACCAGGATCGCCGAAGGTTTCAGGCCAACATCAGGGGGAACTTCACACGTACACCCTGGACGTGGGGGGCAGGGGTTTGCTGCCGGAAGGCTGTATCGTCGCCTGACCGGCGGTTACCCCACCCCTGGCGCCTGACGGCTGGTGGGCCGGGTTCCGCGCCCCGGATTGGAGAACGCGCTCATGACGAACTCTCGAGCAGCCGCCGACACCTCGGGCGGGGGCATGGACGCCGACGACCCCGCCCACCGCACCGAGGCGGTCCCGCAGAGCGAGCGTGTGACGATCAACCTGACCGGCAAAGCGGTCCAGGCCCTTCAGCGCCTCCAGGAGCTGACCGGCTACAACAAGACCGACTGCATCAACCGCGCCCTGATCATCGCCTCCGAGGTCGAGACCATGTCCCGCGAACCCGGCGCCGTCTACTGGCGAGAAACCCCCGAAAGCGACCTCATGCTCGTCCGCTTCGTCTGACCACGCCCTACTGCGCATCATTCCGCACAGAGCGCACGCCCTGGCGATCGGACATTAGATGCCGATCCTCCAACCTGTCCGCTCGTCCCACACGAGCGACAACTCACCGGTGATGATCGTCGCGTCGACGGGGCCCTCTGGGGCGAGCCAGGTGTCGCGTACCTGGAGGCCTTGGGCGGCGACGTGTCGCGCCATGTCCGCAATGTAGCCGTGCGCAGGCTCGATTTCCTGGTCCGGGTGGTGCGTGGGTGATGGACGGAGATGGGTCAGGAACCGCGTTGCCACACTTCGTCGGGGACCTCGCCGGCGATGAAGCGGATTTTGTTGGCGCCGGGCTTGTAGACGGTGACGGTGAGTCGGAACGGCTCGCCGTTCTGGTCGTAGGCGGTGCGCCTGTGCTCTATCACGGCGAGCGCGTCCTTGGAGAGGCCGAAGAACCTCAGCTCTTCATCGATCGGCGGCCGTGCGTCGAACTCGTCCTCGTAGCCGGTCTGCACGTGGCCGTGGCGGCACAGGTACTCGACGGTGCCCTCCTCAATGTCCGCCGCCTCGAGCAGGGCTTGCGCCTTGATCGCCAGTTCCAGCCTGAAGTACGAATGCTGAAGTGAGTTCGGCTTGCCGTCCACGAACCGCTGCTGGGATCGGCGGACGACCTGCGGTTTTGGCTGGTCCGGTGGGATGCCCAGCGCCTTGATCTGCAGGTCTTTCGCGTCCTCGACTTCCACCTTTGGTTCCGAGGAGTGTGCTCGGTGCTGCTGGCGTTCTGCTTCAGATGCGAACGCCCTGCCTTCGCCGCCCCCGAATCCCCGTCCGCGTACATCGTCTTCGCCCAGGTCCGTGTGGTTCAGGGTGATGACGAACGGCTGGACCGGCTCGGTGACGAAGCTTCCCTTATGAGGGACGGTCTCCACATGGCCGCGCTTGCGCAGCTCGTTGACGGCCTTCTTGATGGTGTTGGCGGAGACGTTCCAGCGGTCGGCCAGTTCCTTCTCCGTCGGTAGCCGATCACCGATGGCGAGGGTTCCGTTCTTGATCTGGGTCTGGAGGTCCAGCGCGATCTCTGTGTACTTCGGGATCCTGTCTGCCATGGGGGTCTCATTCTCGGTGCGCCATTGGATCGGGCCGGATGTGTCACATGTGCCGGTCCCGGTCGTGTTCGGTGATGCGTCGGGACACTGTGGTCCAAGCAGAGGTCAGGGGACGCTCGAACAGCGCGCCTGACGGGGTTCTGTCGCTGGTGGTGCGGATGGCGACGTCCTTGAACCCGTGCCGGCGGTAGTAGGCGTGGAGTTCGGTGTTGTCGGTCCAGACGTCGATTCTGATCAGCTCGGCCTTCTGCTGCTGCGACGCTCCCTTGCGTCCGGCCCAGTCGATCAGCTCGGCCCCCAGGCCGTCGCCGGCGTGGTCTCGGTGGATGACGAGGCGATGGAGGTAGACGGCCTCGGTCTCGCGCTCTTCGGCCGTCCAGAGTTCCTCGTGGCCGATCAGCCTGATGCTGACGGTGCCGATCAGGCGCTCCCCGTCGAACAGGAGCCACGTCTCCCGGTTCAGCAGGGCCTCGTAGACGCGTTTGCGGCGGTCGTCCGGACTGGGCCAAGGCGTGGCCCACTGTGTCGTGTTCTTCTCGGCCCGCAGCCAGGCGGCCGCGTGGTCGATGAGCCCGAGGACGTCGTCGAGTTCGTCCGGCCGGGCGGTGCGGATGCGGTAGCTGGTGCGGGGGGCCCGGCTGCGTCGGCGGGCCCTGGTCTCTGTGTCCACGTGCTCCTGAACTCCGAGAAAAACCGAGCCCCCGCCTCCTGGCCGGTGATGGGAGTGCCTCGGGCTCCCAAACGGTCGGGAAGGGGGGCGTGTGTTGGATAGGTGCGAGATGGCCGCCGTAGTCGGACGGCGGCCATCTATCCGCTTCCGGCGCTTTCGGCCGGCGGGGATTCGTGCGGAGTGTCCTCGGTGGGGCCCACGCCCGGCGTCCTGAGGACGTCGTCGGGGACCTGCCCGTCGTTGTAGTGCAGCCGTGTGCGGTCGGCGGGCCAGACCGTCACGGTGAGCCGGAACGCCTTGCCGTCGGGGGAGTAGGCGGTCCGGACGGTTTCGAACACGACGTCGGCGGCGGAGTCGCCGAGGCTGAAGAACCGCTTCTCGTTCTCGTCCGGGACGCGGGCCTTGATCTCGTCGTGGTAGCCGACCTCGCTGTAGCCGAGGGTCTCGCCCAGGTAGGCGACCGCGCCCTCGGGGATGTCGCGGGGGTAGAGCAGCCGGGACGCGCCGCCGGTGGCGAAGTCGAGCGGGTAGAACGAAGTCTGCAGGGCCCAGGGCCGGTCGTCGAGGAAGAGTTCCTGGTGGCGGGAGATGAACTCCGAGCCCGGGTTGGTCTGCAGGTAGCGGGCGATGACCTTGGTGCCCTCCTGGACCTCCACCTTGACCGCCGACGGCGTCACTTCACGGTTGGCGGGGATGAAGGCGTCGCGGTTGTACCACTCGCCCGAACCCCTGCCCGGCGCGAGACCCAGCTCGACCGCGGAAAGAGTGACGTGGACGATGTTCGGGCGGTGGACGACGAACGTCCCCTTGCCCTGCTCGGAGACGACATATCCCTGCTGACCCAGCCAGGACAGGGCGTCCCGGACGGTGTTGCGGGACGCGTGGTAGTGCGTCTCCAGCTCCTTCTCGGGGGGCAGGCGCCGCCGGACGGCCGCGCCGTCCCCGGGGGACAGGTCACCGGACTCGATGCGGCGGAGCAGGTCATTGGCGATATCGCGCCAGCGGAGAGGCGTCGTGCGAGCCATCGGAATCCGCTCCTTCCAGGCCTGTCCCGCCCGGTGGTGCACCTCTCCGGACGAGGGACGTGCGCCGAACCGGACTTCATGATCTGAACAAGTCGTTCCCGCCCAACGTGTTTGCAATCTCTAAAAAGGGTAACACCTTGAGTGAGAGACTTGTAGGTACAAGTGAATCAGCGAAGAACTCGGACAACGGTAGCAGCCGGAACTTCTGGATGTAAGAGATATCGCGAACCAGTCGGAGGAGGGTTCAATCATGATGGTCGCCCTGTGGGTCCTCGGACCCGCGACCCTGTTCCTGGTCCTGTCGCTCTACGTCGCCCTGATGGGCCGTCGCATCGTCGGCACCGATCTCCACAACTCGACGGGCGCGTCCAGCCGCCCGGGGATGCTGGTCAACGTGTTGAGCACGGCCGGTGAGCCGCCCTCGGGCCGCCCTGGCACATGATCTCTGGTCGCCGCGGGGCGGGCCGCTGACCTAAGGAGAGTTCGAGGTGGAAGACAGTCGGACAGACCCGGTGCCGGGTGCGCCGTACCCGGTGGCCGGCATCGAACGGCAGGCCGCGTGGGAACACGCCGCGTGGAACGAGCGGACCGCATGGGAGCGGGCCGGGTGGGAGCAGCCCAGCGAACGGGCCCATCCGCTGCTGGTGCTGACGCCGGCGCCCGAGCCGCGTGAGCCCTGGCCCGGAGCCGTGCACGTGGTCACCGGGATCGCGCTCCTGGTCATCACGGCCGAGCTGGGACGCCGCGTCGGCGTGCCGGCGCCGCTGACGGCGGTCTGCTCGGCGGCGGGCTTCGCCGTGGTGGTCGTCCCCCGGCTGGTCTCCTCGGCGCCTCGCCCGCGGCCGCGGTTCCGTCCGGACGCCGCCGTCTTCACGGCGCACTGACGGCGTCCCGCGGGGGCAACGGCGCCCCCGTGCCGGCGCCGTCTTCCGCGTGCCGCCCGATCTTGCGAACCACCGTGGACCAGGGGAGAGAAGGGAGGAATGTGGTCAACGGGGTTGTTTGTGCTGCCTTCAGCCAGATTTCTCCGCCCAGAAACGGGACATAACGGATCTTTTCCCTCATACTTCTAGGAGACGAAAGAGAGAGGGATGATCCAGTGACCGGCCGCATCCGCCCCCTGCCTCACCCGGACCCCTTCGTCGAAGCCACCCGCGGATACATCACCCGTGTCGGCGACGCGCTTCAGGCACGCGGGGTGTCGCTCTCGAAGATATGGCTCGACCCGTCCAACCCCCGGGACGCGACCTTCGTCCTCGGGCTCCAGGCCCTCGTCTGGAACGAGTCCGAAGGGTTCGTCCTCGGCGATTTCGTCTCCGGTGAACCCGGAGTGCGGACGGCCCTGCGCGACCCGGTCCGGCTCGGCGGAGGCGTGCTGCCCGATCCGCGCGCCGTCCCCGTCCTGCTGGACGGCGCCGCCGAGGAGCCGCCGGCCGCGACACGTCCCTTCACCGCCGGGCACGACGGGTTCGAGGACCGGCTCGCCCGCTACACGGTCGGCTGAAACCGGTCGTTCAACGGGACGGGCGTCTTTTCGGCGGTATCGGTACGGCTACGCAGAAATTTCGCCAAACATGGCGAAAGCGGTGGCGGATTTCGGGTGAAGCGTCCACCATGGGTTCGGCACGGCACGCGTGAGCCTTCCGCGTGCCGTCTCTCAATGAACCGAACCTACCGGAGTGATCGCATGCCTGTCCGACCCTGGAGCCCCGAGGACCTTGGGCGTCCGACGGACGGGACGTGGGCGGACGTGGCCTTCGGCCTGGGGGAGATGTACGAACGTGAAGGCGACCTGGAGCAGGCCGCGGGCTGGTACCGGCGGGCCGCCGAATCCGGCCGCGCCGACGCGGCGCTGCGCCTCGGCGCCGTGCTGGGGCTGATGGCGGACGCGGATTCCGCCGCCGACTCGGCCGAGGACCTGCTGGCCGAGGCCACCCGCTGGCTCAGCGGCGCCCAGGACGCCACCACCCCGGACGCCATCGAGCTCATCACCGACATGCTCAACCGGCAGCTGCGGCAGGCGGCCCGCCGCGGACTGGAGCCGGCCCCCGCCGGCTGACCGCTTTGCGGCGCCTCCGGGTTCGGTGTGAACCGAACCGCCCCGCCCGTCGTCGGACTCCATGAGATCGACGAAGTGGAAGGTGACGAGTTGAGCGGCGAGGAGCCCGGGTACGTTCCCCCGGACCACAAGACGACCGCCGAGTTCCGCGTACCGGGCAAGGCCGCGGAGCCCGAAGCCGCCGTGCCGGGGCCCGAGGCGACCTTCGTCGACGAACCCGTGGGCGGCCTCTTCGGCTCCGGCGCGACGCTCCAGGACGTCCCGAAGGACGGCGCGGACGTGACGTTCTCCGACGTTCCGGTGGACGACCCCGAGGACGATCTGCCGCAGGACGACCCCGAGGACGACCTGGACGCGACCTTCCAGGACCCGCCGCTGCGTGAGGCGGACGTGACCTTCCAGGAGCCGCCGGACGGCGACGTCGGCGATGAGGCTCCCGTGACCGTCGTCGAGCCCCCGGTCACCCTCACCGACGGCTCGGCCGGCATTGCGGAGGCGCCGGTCACCGCCGCCGACGTGCCCGTCCCGCGCACGCCTTCCGCCCCGCCGGAGGCGGCCGTGTTCGAGATGCCGGCACCGGTGTACGGGCAGGCGTCCGTCCCCGAACAGGCCACGGCGCCCGAGAACGCTCCGGCGGCGGAGCAGGCGGTGCCGCAGGAACAGGCGCCGGCCGCAGGCCAGTACGCGCCCGCGCCCGAGGAGGGGCCGTGGACGGAGCAGTTCGCCGCCGAGGGCGAATCGACGAACCCCGGCGGGGCGGGCCCGGCGTTCGCCTACGCGATGCCCGGGCCGCCGCAGGGCACGGTGCCGCCGCCGCACGAGATGCCGACCCCGGCGATGCCGGCCGCCGCCTCGCCGTCCGGGGGAGTGCCGCCGGTCGCGCCGGTCATGCCGTCCGGTCCGTCCGGTCCGTCCGGGGCGTCCCGCGTGGGGCGTCCGCTGCTGCTGATCGCGCTGGTCCTGGGGGTGGTGCTCCTCGCGGCCGCCGGGGTCGTGACGCTGCTGTACACGGCCGGTGGCGGCGGGGAGGGGAAGACCGCGACGAGCCCGTCTCCGGCGGCGTCCGCCCCCGCGACCGAGGGCGGCGAACCGGCCCCGACGGCGAGCGGGGCGCCGGCCGCACCGCCGTCCGGCGGACCGTCGGGCGGGCCGCCCGGGCAGCAGCCCGGGCAGCCGCCCGCGGCGGCGCCCACCGTGCCGATCGGGCCGGTGATGCAGGGCAAGGGCATCACCTACCAGCTCGTCCAGCAGGACGAGGGGTACTTCGAAGGCCGCATGATCATCACGAACCGCACCGACAAGCCGATGAAGACGTGGCGGCTGACCTTCACCACCCCCGGCGCGGACGTGAAGAACATCTGGGGCGCCCGGCTCGTCAAGGGCGGCGAGAAGGTCGAGCTCGAGAACCTCGAGGACGCGCCCGCGATTCCGCCGGGAGGCACGTGGGACGTCCAGTTCGGCGCGGCGGGCATCACGACCACCCCGAAGGGGTGCAAGCTCAACGGCAGGGCATGCGGCTTCTGAACGGCGTACTAGGCTCTCGCCCATGCGTATCGCCAGGTTCTCCACCGACGACGGCATGTCCTTCGGTGTGGTGGAGGAGAACACCGTCGCCGCCATCGCGGCCCACCCGTTCGGTGATCTGACCTTCACCGGACACCGTCTCCCGCTCGCCGACGTCCGGCTGCTCGCGCCGATCCTGCCCAGCAAGGTCATCGCGATCGGCAAGAACTACGCGGCCCACGCGGAGGAGATGGGCGGCGAGGCCCCGGCCGAGCCGATGATGTTCTCCAAGCCGTCCACCGCCGTGATCGGCCCCGGGGAGGCGATCACGTACCCGCAGAAGCTGTCGGAGCGGGTCGACTTCGAAGGCGAGCTCGCCGTCGTCATCGGCCGGATGTGCCGCGAGGTCCCGGCGTCCCGCGCCGCCGACGTCATCCTCGGCTACACCTGCGCCAACGACGTCACGGCCCGCGACCTGCAGGCCAAGGACGGGCAGTGGACGCGCGCCAAGGGCTTCGACACGTTCTGCCCGATCGGCCCGTGGATCGAGACCGAGGCCGACCCCGCCGACCTGGCGATCTCCACCACCGTCAACGGGGAGGTCCGGCAGGACGCCCGCACGTCCCTGCTGCTGCACGACGTCCCGGCCCTCGTCGAGTACGTCAGCCAGGTCATGACGCTGCTGCCCGGCGACGTCATCCTCACCGGCACCCCGGCCGGCGTCGGCCCGCTGGAGATCGGGGACGAGGTGACCGTCACCGTCGACGGCGTCGGCAGCCTGACCAACCGGGTCATCGCCCGCGACTGAGGGGGAGCCATGGCGTTCGGCGGCTTCACCGACGAGGCGTTCGAGTTCTATGAGGGCTTGCAGGCCGACAACAGCAAGTCCTACTGGACGGCCCACAAGGAGACCTACGAACGCCATGTGCGCGAACCGATGACCGAGCTGTGCGCCGAACTCGAGGAGGAGTTCGGCGCGGTCAAGCTCTTCCGCCCGTTCCGCGACCTCCGGTTCAGCAAGGACAAGTCGCCCTACAAGACACATCAGGGCGGCCACACGAGTGAGGGCTTCTACATCCAGATAGACGCGGACGGCCTCATGGCCGCCGGCGGCATGTACGCGCCCACACCCGAGCAGCTCAGCCGCTACCGCGCCGCCGTAGGCTCCGACACGCCCGGCGAGGAACTCCAGGCCATCGTGGACGATCTGCGGTCCGCCGGGATGGAGATCGCGGGAGAGCGGCTCAAGACCCGCCCCCGGGGCACGCCACCGGACCACCCCCGCCTGGACCTCCTGCGGCACCGCAGCCTCTACGCCCACGAAGGCTGGCCCGCCGACCCGTGGATGATGACCCCCGAGGTGGTGACCCGGGTCCGCGTGTCATGGCGGCGCCTGCGCCCCCTCGTCGACTGGGGACGACGCCACATCGGGTCTCCCGCCTGACCTCCCGCGCCAATCGTTTTGGTCGAAGTCCCGCGGTCCTGTATTCTCATCGAGGCGCGAGCGACCAGCCGGAAACGGCACGGAAGCCCGTACCTCACTGGGGTATGGTGTAATCGGCAGCACGAGTGATTCTGGTTCACTTAGTCTAGGTTCGAGTCCTGGTACCCCAGCTGCGTCCACTTTCCGTGGACACACGCCCCCGTCGTCTAGTGGCCTAGGACGCCGCCCTCTCAAGGCGGTAACGGCGGTTCGAATCCGCTCGGGGGTACTCGGGGATCGGGCTGCTCGTCGAGCTTTGCTCGACTTCGCCCTCCCGTGGTGTCTTTCCAGGGGGGCGACCCCCTGGAACCCCCGGTGTTCGGGCTTCGCCCTCACTTGGGCTGGGGCGTACGCGCAGGACCTTTACTGTGCATCGTCCAAGAATCGTGATCGGTTTCGCCGAAGTCGGACCGGTTCATCCGCCATCGTGCGGGACCCTCATCTGACGTCAGAGTCCGGGCCTGTCCATCGGTGGCTGGGGCTGACCTTCATGTGCGACGTCCAAGCAGCTGCATTGGCTTGGCGGTCGGTCTGGGCCGGCGTCGGCCGGATGGAAAACGGTTCGAGGTGGGGGGTGGTGTCCGGTAGGGTGGGTCGGGCCCGAGGGGAAGATCGCTCGGGTGCACAGTCCGGCCCCCGTCGTCTAGTGGCCTAGGACGCCGCCCTCTCAAGGCGGTAACGGCGGTTCGAATCCGCTCGGGGGTACATCGGCCGCAGATCGAGTGATCTGCGGCTCTTTATGTCCCGTCAGGGTTTGCGGCCCACGGCGCCGAAGGCGTCGACGGGGGCCGCGGCGCCGAGCGCGGCCGACTCCGGGCGCCACAGCGGGCAGGAGACCAGGCCGGGCTCGACGAGTTCGAGACCGTCGAAGAAATGGCCGATCTCCTCCGGGGAACGCAGCTGGTACGGCACCGAGCCACCCTCGTTGTAGTCCTTCTGGGCGTCCTCGACCGCCTCGCCGGCGACGACGCTCGTGCCGTCGTTGAGAGAGAGGTGGCTGCCGGACGGCAGCGGGTCCAGCAGCGCCCGGACGATCGACCGGGCCTCGTCACCGTCCGGGACATGGCCCATGATTCCGCTCAGGATGAGCCCGACGGGACGCGTGAAGTCCAGGGTCTTGGCGGCGACGTCCAGGATGTGGCCCGGGTCGTGGAGGTCGGCCTCGATGTAGTCGGTGTGGCCTTCCGGCGTGCTGGTCAGCAGCGCCCGCGCATGGACGAGCACCAGCGGGTCGTTGTCGACGTAGACGACGCGGGCGTCCGGTGCGACGCGCTGGGCGACCTCGTGCGTGTTGTCGACCGTGGGCAAGCCCGTCCCCACGTCGAGGAACTGGCGGATGCCCGCCTCGGCCGCCAGGTACCGGACGGACCGGGTGAGGAACAGCCGGGACGCGCGGGCGACGTCGACCACGCCCGGGAACGTCTCCCGGTACTGGTCGCCGGCGGCGCGATCGACCGGGTAGTTGTCCTTGCCGCCGAGCCAGTAGTTCCAGATCCGCGCCGAATGCGGCACGCTCTTGTCGATTCTGCCCATCGCCGCGTCGTCATCCACGGGGCCTCCCTGAACGAACTGATCGGGACATCCATCTTGGGGGCGGGCTCCTCCGCGCGGAACCGGAACGTCCCGAACAGGCCACCCAAATCGGGCGCATCGGGTGGGTGGTGACGGTCAGCGGCGACCGTGACGGGTATGCACGCGGGTGCGATGGCGCCGGCCGTGGTCTGGCGTACGCGGTCTACCTCGAGGAGCGCTTCTGATGAGTTCGATGCGAGCCGTGCGGGTCGTCGGGTACCACGAGAACCTGCGGATGGAGGACGTGCCCGTCCCCGAACCCGAAGGTCCGCTCGACGTGGTCGTGAAGATCGGCGGCGCCGGGGTGTGCCGGACCGACCTGCACATCCTTGAGGGGCAGTGGGCGGAGAAGTCCGGGGTGGAGCTGCCGTACACGATCGGGCACGAGAACGCCGGATGGGTGCACGCCGTCGGCTCCGCGGTCACGAACGTCGCCGAGGGCGACAAGGTGATCGTGCACCCGCTGGTCACCTGCGGGCTGTGCCGCGCCTGCCGGTCCGGGGACGACGTGCACTGCGAGAACAGCCGGTTCCCGGGGATCGACGCCGACGGCGGGTACGCCGACTACCTCAGGACGTCCGCGCGCAGCGTGGTGAAGCTCGACGCGTCGCTGGAGCCCGCCGACGTCGCGGCCTACGCGGACGCCGGTCTCACCGCGTACCACGCCGCGGCGAAGGCGGCGCGCCGGCTGACGCCGCGCGACAGGTGCGTGATCATCGGGTCCGGCGGGCTCGGGCACATCGGCGTCCAGGTGCTGAAGGCGATCAGCGCCGCCGAGCTGATCGTGGTCGACCGCGACCCGGACGCGGTGAAGCTCGCGTCCTCGATCGGCGCCGACCACGGGATCGTCGCGGACGGCGAGCACGTCGGCAAGATCCTCGACCTCACCGGCGGCGGCGCAGAAGTGGTCGTCGACTTCGTCGGCGAGGGCGGCACGACCGCCGAGGGCGTGCGCATGCTGCGT
Organism: Spirillospora sp. NPDC048819; assembly: GCF_040650055.1. Taxonomy (NCBI): domain Bacteria; kingdom Bacillati; phylum Actinomycetota; class Actinomycetes; order Streptosporangiales; family Thermomonosporaceae; genus Spirillospora; species Spirillospora sp. NPDC048819. The sequence goes on from NZ_JBEZGN010000029.1 coordinate 67,551, forward strand.
GAGGCGGGGGACTACCACGTGGTCGGATACGGCGAGAACATCGACGTCCCCACGATCGACATCATCTCCGCCGAGATCAACATCGTCGGGAACCTCGTCGGCTCCTACAACGACCTGTGCGACCTGATGGCCCTCGCGGCCCGCGGCTCGGTCACCCTGCACACCGAGAAGTACGCCCTGGACGACTTCCAGTCCGCCATCGACGCCCTCGACGCCGGACGTGTCCGCGGCCGCGCCATTCTCACGCCCTGACCTGTGTTAGCGCTATCGGTATGTCTCGTCAATGCCCGTCCGGCGGCGGATCTTCAGGACGGGTGATGCCGGGCTGATTCCCTGCTCTGTCGATGATCTGACGCATGATTCGGGCCCTGGGGTATTGACAGCCGAACGCGTTATCGCAAACATTCCTGCAAGCGTGTTCGGCACCTGGAGGCCACGATGGGCGAGTCGACGGGCCGGCGTCCGGCCGATCGGGGCCCGGCCGAGGGGCGCCGTGTCCTGATGGAGGACGTGGCCGCGCTGGCCGGCGTCTCGGCCATGACCGTCTCCCGCGTCCTCAACTCGCCGGGGAAGGTGCGCGCGTCCACCCGCGCCCGGGTGCTCGCCGCGGTCCGAGCGCTGGACTACCGGCCGAATGTGGCCGCGCGGGTCCTGGTGACGGGACGGTCGGGCGTGCTGGGCGTCGTCAGCTTCGACACGACGCTCTACGGTCCGGCCTCCACGGTGTACGGCATCGAGCGGGCGGCGCGCGAGCACGACTACCTGATCAGCATCGTCAGCCTGAGCGCACTGAACCGCCGGTCGATCGGCGAGGCCGTGGACCGGCTGCGCGGTCAGGCGGTCGACGGCATCATCATCGTGGCGCCGCACGTGTCGGCGGCCGAGGGGCTGCGCGACCTCCCCCCGGACCTGCCGATCGTGGTGGTCGGCGCGGCCGAGGAACTGCCCTTCCCGCTGGCGGCGGTCGATCAGCATGTCGGGGCGGTCCGGGCCACGCGTCATCTCCTCGACATGGGGCACGAGACGGTGTGGCATCTGTCCGGTCCGGCCGACTGGGTGGACGCGGGCGGCCGGGCGGCCGGCTGGCGTGCGGCCCTGGCGGCCGGGCGGTGCCGGGAACCCGACTCGCTGGTGGGGGACTGGTCCGCCCGCTCCGGCTACGACCTGGGCAGGATGATCGCTCGTGACCCGTCCGTCACCGCGGTGTTCGCCGCGAACGACGCCATGGCCCTCGGCCTGCTGCGCGCGCTGCGTGAGGCGGGCCGCCGGATACCCCAGGACGTCAGCGTCGTCGGCTTCGACAACGTCCCCGAGTCCCCGTACTTCTCTCCGCCCCTGACCACCGTCCGGCAGAACTTCGGCGAGGTCGGGCGGCACGCGTTCACCCTGCTGATGGACCGCATCGGCCGCCCGGACGCGGGCGGCGCCCACGGCCGGCGTGTCGTCGGCCCCGAACTCATCGTCCGCGAAAGCACCGCGGCCCGCCGCGCCTGATCCCTGTCGTCCCCCATCGTCCTGTATCCCCCTGTCCGGGAATGTTAGCGCTAACAGACCCGCCGTCCCTCGAAGGAGAAACCCCCGATGTTGCGAAGAATCCTCGCCGCGGCCGCGAGCACGGCGCTCGCCCTGACCGCCCTGACCGCCTGCGGCGACTCCGGCTCCGGTTCCGGTTCCGGCTCGATCACCCTGGGCTTCTCCCAGGTCGGCGCCGAGAGCGGCTGGCGGACGGCGAACACCAAGTCGATCAAGGAGGAGGCCAAGGCCGCCGGGATCGACCTCAAGTTCGCCGACGCCCAGCAGAAGCAGGAGAACCAGATCGCGGCGATCCGCTCCTTCATCAAGCAGAAGGTCGACGTCATCGCGTTCTCGCCGGTCGTCGTCACCGGCTGGGACGCGGTCCTCAAGGAGGCGAAGGCGGCCGGCATCCCGGTCGTGCTCACCGACCGCGCGGTGGACTCCGACCCGTCCATGTACGTGACCTTCCTCGGCTCGGACTTCGTCGAAGAGGGCAAGAAGGCCGGCCAGTGGCTGGTCGACGAGTCCAAGGACGCCAAGGGGCCGGTGAACATCGTCCAGTTGGAGGGCACCGTCGGCGCGGCGCCGGCGATCGACCGCAAGAAGGGCTTCGAGGAGGTTATCAAGGCCAACCCGAACCTCAAGGTGATCGCCTCCCAGTCCGGGGAGTTCACCCGCGCCAAGGGCAAGGAGGTCATGCAGGCCCTGCTGAAGGCCCACAAGGACATCGACGTCCTGTACGCGCACAACGACGACATGGGCCTCGGCGCGATCCAGGCGATCGAGGAGGCCGGGCTCAAGCCGGGCGAGGACATCAAGATCATCACGGTGGACGCCGTCAAGGACGGGATGCAGGCCCTGGCCGACGGCAAGATCAACTTCATCGTGGAGTGCAACCCGCTCCTCGGCGGACAGCTCATGGAGATCGTCAAGAAGGTGAACGCGGACGAGCCCGTCGAGCGGCGCATCATCACCGAGGAGACGGTCTTCGACCAGGAGGCCGCCAAGAAGGCCCTCCCGACCCGGAAGTACTGACCCCCTGGGCTCCCGCCGCGTCCGCCCGTGTGCCGTGGACGCGGCGGGAGCCGTCGGGGCCGAAGCCAGGAAGCCGACGAAGCCAGAAGGACAGGGAGGGAATCGTGGCTGAGCCCGTCCTGGAGGTCACCGGAATCTCCAAGCAATTCCCGGGGGTGCGTGCGCTCGACGACGTGGCCTTCCGGCTGTTCCCGGGCGAGATCCACGCCCTCATGGGCGAGAACGGCGCCGGGAAGTCCACGCTGATCAAGGTCCTCACCGGCGTCCACCAGGCGGACGGGGGCCGCATGGTGCTGGACGGCGAGGAACTGCGGGTCCACGACCCGACGCACGCCCAGCGGCTCGGCATCAGCACCGTCTACCAGGAGGTCAACCTCTGCCCCAACCTGTCGGTGGCGGAGAACATCTTCATCGGCCGCGAGCCGCGCAGATTCGGCCGGATCGACTGGCCGTGGATCCGGCGCAGGTCCGCCGAGCTGCTGGCCCGGCTCGACCTGGACGTCGACGTGGCCGCGCCGCTCGGCACGCAGTCCCTCGCCGTCCAGCAGCTCGTCGCGATCGTGCGGGCCGTCGACCTGGACGCCAAGGTCCTGATCCTGGACGAGCCGACGTCCAGCCTCGACCGCGGCGAGGTGGAGCGGCTGTTCGCGGTGATGCGGCGGCTCCGCGAGGACGGCGTCGCGATCCTGTTCGTCTCGCACTTCCTCGACCAGATCTACGAGATCTGCGACCGGGTCACCGTCCTACGCAACGGCGGGCTGGTCGGGGAGTACCCGATCGGCGACCTGGGCCGGTTCGACCTGGTCTCCCGGATGACCGGCCAGGAGCTGCGCGACCTGGAGGAGCTCGAAGAGGCCGCGCCCGCCATCACGCGCGGGAAGCGCCTGCTCGCCCTGGAACGCGCCGGGCGGACCGGCGCGATCACACCGGTCGATCTGGAGATCCACGAGGGGGAGGTCGTCGGCCTGGCCGGGCTGCTCGGGTCGGGACGCTCCGAGCTGGCGCGGCTCGTGTTCGGCGCGGAGGCCGCCGACACCGGGCGCGTCCGGGTGGGGGAGGAGACGGTCGCGCTGCGGACGCCGCGCGCCGCGATCGACCGCGGCATCGCGTTCTGCCCCGAGGACCGCAAGGGCGACGGCCTGGTCATGGACCTGACCGTCGCGGAGAACATCGTCCTGGCCCTCCAGGCGGCCCGCGGCTGGACGAGGCCGCTGCCGCCGAAACGCCGGGACGAGCTGGTCGCCGAGTACATCGGGACGCTGCGGATCCAGCCGCCGTCCCCCGGTACGCCGGTCCGCAACCTCAGCGGCGGCAACCAGCAGAAGGTGCTGCTCGCGCGCTGGCTCATCACCCGGCCCCGGCTGCTGATCCTGGACGAGCCGACCCGCGGCATCGACGTCGGCGCGAAGACCGAGATCCAGAAGCTCGTCGTGTCCCTCGCCGACGACGGCATGGGCGTGCTGTTCATCTCCGCCGAGCTGGAGGAGGTGCTGCGCCTCTCGCACAAGGTGGAGGTGCTGCGGGACCGCACGCTCGTCGCCGAACTCGCCAACGACGGGTCGCTCACCCCCGAGCGGCTCCTCGAGACGATCGCGAACGGAGCGTCATGAGCGTCATGAACCGCGCGAACCTGGCGCACCTGACGAGGCACCGGCTGTTCTGGCCGGTCGCGGTGCTCGTCCTGCTGCTGCTGGTCAACGCGGCCTTCACACCGGACTTCCTCACCGTCAAGGTCCGGCAGGGGCACCTGTACGGAAGCCTGGTCGACATCCTGCGGTTCGGCGCCCCGCTGATCATGGTGTCGCTCGGCATGACCATGGTCATCGCGACCGGCGGCATCGACCTGTCGGTCGGCTCGGTGGTGGCGATCAGCGGCGCGATGGCCTGCTACCTGATCAGCGAGGGGCACGGGCTGACCGTCGCGCTCGCAGTGAGCCTCGCGCTGTGCCTGGCGCTCGGGCTCTGGAACGGCCTCCTGGTCACCCGGCTGAAGATCCAGCCGATCATCGCGACGCTCATCCTCATGGTCGGCGGACGCGGCATCGCCCAGCTGATCACCGGCGGGCAGATCATCACGATCGACCAGGACTCGGGCTTCTCCTCGATCGGCGGCGGCCATCTGCTGGGGGTGCCCGTCGCGGTCCTCATCGTGGCCGCCGCCGTGGCCGCCGCGGCCGTGCTCGCCCGCAGGACCGCGCTCGGGATGCTGCTGGAGTCGGTCGGCGGCAACGCCGAGGCGTCCCGGCTCGTCGGCATCCGCGCGTCCGGGCTGATCGTGCTCGGCTACGTGTTCTGCGGGATGTGCGCCGGGGTCGCCGGGTGGATGATCGCCTCGGACGTGTCCGCGGCCGACGGCAACAACGCCGGCCTGTGGATCGAGCTGGACGCCATCCTCGCCGTGGTGCTCGGCGGGACGGCCCTCACCGGGGGACGGTTCTCCATCGCGGGCACCGTCGTCGGCGCGCTCATCATCCAGACGCTGGACACGACGATCTACACCGCCGGGATCCCGCCGCGCACCACGCTGGTGTTCGAGGCCGTCGTCGTCACCATCGTGTGCCTGCTCCAGTCCCCGGCGTTCCGCGCCAAGGTCGCCCGCCGCCGTCCCGGCGGCCCCGTTCCACCGCCCACGGACCCGCCCCCCGCGGACAAGAAAGTGGAGATCCCCGCATGACCACCGCGCTCGCCCTGCCCGCGGTACACCGCCGGCACGTCCCGGTCCTCGTCACGCTCGGCCTGTTCGTCCTGGCGTTCGTGACCGGGGCGCTGCGGTACGAGAACTTCGGCACCGCGCAGGTCTTCGCCGACCTGTTCATCGACAACGCGTTCCTCCTGGTCGTCGCCATCGGCATGACGTTCGTCATCCTGAGCGGCGGCATCGACCTTTCGGTCGGGTCGGTCGTCGCCCTGTCGGGCATGCTGTGCGCGGTCGGCACGTCCAAGCTCGGCGTCCCCGGCCCGCTGGTGATCGTGGTCGTCCTGCTCGTCGGGACGGTGTTCGGCGCCGCCATGGGCTACGTCATCCACGTCTTCGAGATCCAGCCGTTCATCGCCACGCTCGCCGGGATGTTCCTGGCCCGCGGCCTCTGCTTCACCATCAGCGAGAAGCAGATCTCCATCGAGAACGGCTTCTTCGACGGCGTCGCGCTCAACCGGATCACCGTGCCCGGCGGCGTCCGCGTCTCCGCCGGGGCGGTCATCGCCCTGGTCGTCTTCGCGGTCGCCGTGTACGTCCTGCACTGGACGCGTACCGGCCGCAACGTCTACGCCATCGGCGGCGGAGAGCAGTCCGCGCTGCTCATGGGGCTGCCCGTCGCCCGCACGAAGATCCAGGTGTACGCCATCAGCGGGTTCTGCTCGGCACTCGGCGGCGTCCTGTTCGCCTTCTACACCCTGTCCGGCGACGGTCTGCACGCCGTCGGCATGGAACTCGACGCCATCGCCGCCGTCGTCATCGGCGGCACCGTGCTGACCGGCGGCTCCGGGTACGTGTTCGGCACCCTGCTCGGCGTCCTCGTCCTGGCCGTCATCAAGACCATGCTGACCTTCGAGGGCACGCTCAGCTCGTGGTGGACGCGCATCGCCATCAGCGTCCTCCTGTTCGCCTTCATCGCCTTGCAGCGGCTGGTCGGCACCCGCAGGCGAGCCCGCTCCGCTTCCACACACGAGCCGGCGACCTCCGCACATGAACCGGCGGCCTGAACACGTCGTGCGGCCGGTCACTCCCGATGGGCTCTCGCTGGATTCGGGGGAGAAGGGACGATCGGTGATGAGGTGAGGCGCCGGTTCGGCCGGGCGGGTGCGCCCGGCCGAACCGGCGGGGTGGGCGATCACGGGACGTGAGACGTCCTGGTCAGCCGATACGCCATTGCTGGGCGGCGTTGTTGAGGCAGGTCCACTGCCGCACTTCGGAACCGGGTTCTGTGCCGAAGTTGTAGTTGTCCAGGCACAGGCCGCTGTGCCTGTTGGTCAGCGTGGAGTAGCCGTCTCCCACCGCCGTCATGCGCCACTGCTGGACGGCCAGGCCGTTGCACGTCCACTGCTGGACCGGTGAGCCGGGCTCGGTCGCCCAGTCGCGGTCGTCCAGGCACAGGCCGGAATGGCGGTTGCTGATCTGGTAGTAGCCGTCGGCGGCCGGGGTGAGGTACCAGTCCTGGACGGCGGCGCCGTTGCACGTCCACTGCCGCACTTCCGCGCCCGGTGTGGTCGCCCATTCGTAGTCGTCCAGGCAGAGGTCGCTGTGCCGGTTGCGAATCCGCACCGTGGTCGCGGACTCACCGGACGGACCCGGCAGGACCGTGGACGTCGACACCGGGACGCCCAGGTTCGGCGTGCCGTCGGCGTTCCACGAGATCTTCTGCACCCGGGTCGTGCGGGTCGTGCCGCAGCCCTGCGACGGCGAGGAGTTGGCGTGGTAGGCGATCCACGTCTCGGTGCCGTCCGGTGAGGTGAAGAACGAGTGGTGCCCCGGTCCGTAGACCCCGGCCGCGTCGTTGCGCTGGAAGATCGGGCCGGAGGACTTGGACCAGGACCCCGCCGACAGGGGGTCTCCGCCGCGGTACTCCAGCATGCCGAGCTTGTAGTCGGGAGTGTTGCAATGGCTGGCCGAGTAGGTGAGGAAGGTGCGGCCGTTGCGTTGCAACGGGAACGATCCCTCGTTGACCGCTCCGCCCTGCCGTTCCCATGGCAGCGTCGGTGCGGAGATCCGCGTGCCGAACGCGCTCGCGGTCCACGGGTTGGACATCGGCGCGATGTAGAGAGACTGGAGCCCGTCCGGCGCGAATGCCGAGAACGTCATGTACAGGTTGCCGTTGAGCCTCAGCGGGGCCGCGTCGATCGCCCACCCGTTGTTCGGCATCAGGTTGATGATTCCGCGGTCGGTGTACGGGCCGAGCGGGTCGGTCCCGGCGCTCTGCGCCACGTGGGTGCGGCGCGGCCCGCCGCTCTGCTCCACCGAGTAGTACAGGTACCAGCGGTCGTCGATGAGCTCCAGGTGCGGCGCCCACATCGTGTCCCCGCCGGTGTTCACGACGACCTGCTCCGGTGCGCTGCGCAGCCCGGCGATCGTCGGCGACCTGCGCATCACCACCTGGGGCGACCACGTGGTCGCGACGTAGTAGTAGTGACCGTTGTGGTGGACCAGCGTCGGGTCGGCGCTGTTCGGTGCGGGCACGACGGGGTTGGTGAAGGACGGGCCGGGCGCCGCCTCGGCCCGGTCGGTGCCGACGGCGGCGGACAGCGCCAGCGTGACGATCATGGCGACGGCGAGCGCCCAGGCCCGTCTCGCCGCCATGCCCTGCCGGTAGGTGCCGGACATCGGAGCCTCCTAGTAGACGTAGGGCCAGCCGGCCGCGTCGTAGCCGAGGTAGTTGATGCCGAGCAACGAGGCTCCGTTGTCGGCGTAGTAGTGGTAGACGAGGACGTCCCCGTCGGCGTCGGCGAGGACCGCCTGGTGGCCGGGCCCGTGAATGCCGCCGTGGCCTGCGAGGACTTCGGTTCCGCCGCCGTTCGTCATGGGAACGCCGTTGCGGTCCAGGAACGGGCCGGTGGGGCTGGTCGACCGGCCCACCATCACGCGGTAGGTGCTCGACGCTCCGCGGCAGCACAGGTCGAACGACACGTACAGGTAGTAGTACGCCCCGTGCTTGAACATGTACGGCGCCTCGATCGCGCCGCCGCCCCGGCCGGCGATGGAGCGCATCGTGCCGTCGCTCCGCAGGCCGGTCGCCGGGTCGAGCTGCACGAGCTTGATTCCGGACCAGAAGGAACCGAAGCTGAGCCACCAGCGCCCCTGGTCGTCGACGATCAGGTTCGGGTCGATCGCGTTGAAGTCGCCGGACGTCTGGGAGTCGATCACCATTCCGCGGTGGGTCCACGTCCCCGAGGCGCCGCTGGGGCTGGTGGCCAGGAAGATCGCGGAGTGGTTGGAGCCGAACGTCGACGCCGAGTAGTACAGGTAGTACTGGCCATTGTGGTGGGAGACGTCCGGTGCCCAGAGGTCGGGATTCCCGGGAGTGTAGGGACTCGTCCAGGGGGTTCCGTTCGGGAACGCCGCCCCGACGTTGCGGAAGGCCGTCCGGTCGGTGGAGGTCTTCAGGGGGATGCCGGGGCCGGTGTACGCCGTCAGGTAACTGCCGTCGGGCCGCTTGACCACGGACGGGTCGTGGACGCCGATGTCACCGGTGACGACTCCCGGGTTCGGGTACGAGGCGGGCGGCGTACCCGAATCGTCGTCGACCTTGACCAGCCGCCATTGCTGGTTGGCGCCGCCCAGGTCGGTGTACTGGACGATCTGGGCCCCGTCGGCGGTGGAGTAGTCCAGGACGTCCACGGCCTTGCCGCTGTTGCGGTTGATCAGACGCACATGGCCGCCGTCCGAATCGGCGAGCCGGAACTGCTGGTTGACGCCGTTGTGGTCGGCCCACTGCACGATGGCGGCCCGGTCTTCGGTGGAGAAGCCGTAGACGTCCAGGACCTTGCCGCTGTGGCGGGAGAGAAGCCGGTAGTAGCCGCCGCCGGAGTCCACGAACCGCCACTGCTGCCAGGCGCCGTCGTTGCGCGTCCACTGCGTGATCCGGGCGCCGTCGTTCGTGGCGAGGTCGTAGACGTCCAGCGCCTTCCCGCTGTGCCGGTTGACCAGCACGTACCAGGCGCCGGTGTCCACCGTCGCCGCCGAGGCCGGCCGCGGGACGGCGACGGCCCCGGCCGCCCAGACGAGGCTCATCACGGCGATCAGCGCCCATGCCGCGCGCCATCTCCGGCGCGTTCTCCGCGGATTCCACATGGTCATCGTCATCGGCAGATCCTTTCTCTCTGACCACTCTCTGATGTTTGCGCTAACACGTTTCTTCCCGGCGAAGTGAAGTGTGGGGACCGGCTGGGGTGAAAGGACTGACTCACCGCAATGAGCCGGCAAGGCCCGCTCTCGCAACGGCGCGCAGAGACCGACTGGGGCGGTGAGTTGTCCAAGTGCGAGGTATCGGCGGGGGTGGTGAACTGCATGCATTCACGCCTGGACGCGGACACGGCCTCGCCGCGCCATCGGCGCGGGGCCGCATACAGCGACGCCATGGGCGTTCAAGGGGGTGGGTGACAAGTGCTGCTAACAGGGCGGCGTATCTCTTACCAGGCCACCTCCAGTGTTTGCGCTAACATCATTTATCACATTAGGTACCGCCCTGAATGCCGCTATGTTCAGTGAGTGTCACCGCTGCTTTGTCCGTTGTCAACATCTCTATGCCCGCTTTCTCGGGCGGACGCCGAACTACTGTGCGAGCACACAGCCACGCCGTCCTACGGCGTCGCCCGACCGGACGCCGGGCCGCGCTCCGACCGGATGCCGGGGCCGTGTCCCGTCCCGCGATCAAGGCGGTTGCCGTGGTCGGCGCGTTCGGTGGAGGATGTCCACCGCATCGGACGAAGGCGGCAGGGTGGACATCACAATCCAATACGAGGTCAGTCCCGATGAGGTGGCGCGAGCGCTTCATCGGGGGCTGAAGCGGCAGCTCAGAACCGTCTACCTGGTACTGCCGGCCGTCCTGGTCGTCGCCGGGGCGGTGTGCTTCCTGGCCGACGCCGTGATCATCAGCGTGGGCATGCTCGTCGCGGCGGTCGCGGCCCCGATGGCGGCGACCTGGGCGATCCGCCGGCTCGCCAGGCGGCAGCTCACCTACCTCTGCGTGCCCACGACGGTGCGCGTGACCGGCGAGGGGTACGAGACCCGCACCGATCAGTCCACCACCATGATGAAGTGGTCCATGTTCAGCCGGGTCGAGACGACGCCGGAGTTCTGGCTGTTCTTCATCAACAGGCAGATCGCTGCGTTCCTCCCCAAGAACGCCTTCGACGCCGAGCAGCAGGCCGAACTCGGCGGGTTCCTCGCCGCGCGGGAGAACGCGAAGGTCGCCTGACCTCGGTGCCGCCGGACCGGCGTCCGGTCACTTCACGAAGATCGGCAGGGACCTGCGGGGCTCGAACCGGAACGCGGCGCCCTTGCTGATCTTCGTGACGGCGACCTCGCCGGCCTCCGGGGCGGCGGTGTCGGTCAGGACGACCCGCGCCGTCCAGTCGGTGGCGGTGCCGGTCATCTCGACGTCCAGATAGGGGTTCACCGCACGGACGATGGCCCGCAGTGCATCGGGTTCTTCGGGCGTGCAGAGGGGCAGCCAGCCGCCGTCCCGGTGCGCCGGCGACGACGACACCGTGATCGATTCTCCGTCCCGGCCGAGGCCGACGTACGGCGCCGGGTTCATCAACGGGTGCAGTTCGATGACCTGGGCAGCGTCCTCGGGGGAGTCCGACAGGCCGAGCGCCCGGTGCAGGCGTTCGGCGGCCACCCCGGCGTGCCCGATGAGCTGCCGCAGCGCGACCCGGTGGAACACCTGGTCGTCTCCCGCGGCACGTTGCCGTACGGCCAGCTGGAACGAGAGATTCAGCAGATGCTGCTGCAGGACCACCTCGTCGGCCATGCGGACCAGCGCCGAATGGGAGAAGGCCCCGAAATCGAGGTCGTCCACCAGGGGGCCGCTGTAGTCGCTCAGCCCGTCCTGGGTGGGATCGATGTCGTCGAGGTCGAGCGAGGCGGCGTGCGATCGCTCGTTGACCGCCAAGGCCGGGATGGCCTCGACGCCGGGTGAGTCCGGGTTGATCTCCACCGTCCAGGCGCAGTGCGGGTGCTTGCCGGCCGGATCGCGCGGTGGGCGGTGGATCGGCCGCATCTGCGCCTTCGGGTTGGTGGCCACGGCGGTGGCGTCGAACGTGGGGTCCTCGATGTCGTGGCACATGTTCTTGACCATGCCCGGCCCCATCGGCTCGACGTCCAGCAGCGCTCCGCAGTGATCCAGGTGGAAGGCCCCGTGCCACGGGTCGGTCAAGCTGTAGCGGAAGTCCATGAACTGCGGCGGCGCGCCGATGTCCAGCTGCATGCCCTTGAAGATCGTGGGCACGTCGTCCCCCTCGAACCCGAGGGCCTTCTGCATCCGCCGCGTGTAGATGGGACTGGCGCCGGCCCACTCCTCGATCGCGATCTGCGTCATCTGGTCCTGGCCCCAGGCCTCCAGGCAGAACGGCATCCCCGCCCGGTCGATGAGGTGACCGATGAGCAACAGCTCCGGGACCAGCGTGGTGAGCTGGTCGCGGCTCAGGCGTGCGTACCGGCTGGGCATCAGGGTCCCTCCAAAGGTGTACCGCCACCGCAATATAGACAGCCGATCAGACAACTGTCCAGGTCTTGGGGAATGGAAGACTGCGGGCATGGACGAATCCGTCGCGCGGCGCGTCACTGTCCGCAGCGTGTCCGACGAGAGCGGCCGGCGGCACCTGACCGCCGCCCGAGACACCGCGGGCAACGTCACGCTTAAGGGCCATGACCTCGGTAAAGGCGTCAGCGACTTCTACGGAAGCGGCATCACCGAGTACGAATGGGTGCACAGGATCGAAGCCCCCGACGTGGCCCGCCTCCTGACCGCCTTGGGCGGCGGACCCGGCGACGACGTTCTGGACCTGCTCCCCACAGGACCCACTGCCGACATCTACGGGTTGCTGCGCGAGCACCAGATTCCTTACACCAGGGTCTTCTCCCGCCACGGAGACTGACCAGCCGTCTGCGGCGGGTGGATCAGGCGACCGCGCGCCGCAGGACACGCGCGGCGGCGGCCACCTCTCGTGGATGGGTCAGCTGCAGGTGGTGACCGGCTCCGGCGACGACGGTCGCGGGGACGTCGAGGGTGTCGTCGGCGAGCGGGTCGAGTTCGCCGATCACGATGTGGACGGGCACCGGGCACGTGGCCGCCAGCGCCCGCAGTTCGGCGCGCTCGGCGGGACGATGCGCCCGGTTGAGCCACAACCCGGTGCGCCGTGCGACACCGGGGCGGCGGAGCTGGGCGGCGGCGTCGTCCAGGGCCGGCGGGACGGGGCTTCCGGGGCCGAGCAGCGCCCGCCCGAGCCGGCCGGGCGAGGCCGTCCGGAGGAAGCCGCCGACGAGCCAGGGTGAGCGCAGGTGCCGCGCGGGGCGCGGCTGGAGGAAGTAGGGCGAGACGAGGACGAGACCGGCCACCCGGCCGGGATGGGCATGGGCATGGCGCAGCGCCTGCGCGGCGCCGGCGGAGTGCGCGACGAGGACGGGGCGGGTCCGGACGGGAGCGAGCAGTTCGGTGAGCCAGCCGGCGGTGCCGCCGGCCGGACGGGCGGAGCGTCCGAGACCCGGCAGGTCCGCGATGAGGGCGGTGCCGTCCAGCTCGGGCAGCACGTCCTGCCAGGCTTCGGCGTCCAGCGGCAGGCCGTGGAACAGGACGAACGCCGGGGAGACGCGGTCACCGGCGAGGTAGGCGCGGGTCCCGGCGACGGAGTGGAAGCCACCCGGCAGCGTCGGCCGTCCGCTTCCGAAACGTTCCGCGACGAGCCGGTCGGCCCAGTGGCGCAGCGCGTCCAGGACGGGCGGGTGGCGCAGCCCGGCGGCCTCGGCGAGCGCGTCGGCCGACGAGGTGTCGTAGCGGTCCTCGGACAGGAACGTCAGCGTCTCGGGATCGACGCCGCTGAGCGCGCGGGGCAGCCGCCGGACGAGACCGGCGGGCAGCAGCAGGTGCGGTGCGCGGACGCCGAAGTGCCTCGCGAGGAACGCGATCAGATCGGGCAGTTCCGGGGTGGCGTCATCGAGGACCCAATGAGCGCGGTAGGCCCCGTCGTCGTGCCCGGGCACGGCGGCGAGGAAGCGGGCGAGATGATCGACGGTGACGACGGGGATGAACGTGCGCCGGGTGCCCGCGAGTGCGGGAAGCCTTCCCGCCCACAGTTTCGCGACGATGTCGGCCAGCCCGATGTACTGCCCGGCCTCGCCGGTGACCGAATGCCCGATCACGGCGGCGGGATTGACGACCGTCAGGGGGACGCCCTCGTCCGCGGCGAGGGCCCGTACCGCCGCGTCGCCCTCGCGCTTGGACGCCTCGTACGCGCCGTGGCGCCGGTACAGCTCGTCCAGCACGCCGTCGGGCGCGGGATGGGCGACGGGGTCCGCGGCGGCGACGCGATAGCCCGATATGTGCACGAGGCGGCGGAGGCCCGGTCGCGCCCCGGCCCAGCGCAGGACGTTCAGGGCGCCCTCGACGTTGCTGCGTCGGGCCTCTTCGCGACCCAGGCCGAAGCGGTACACGGCGGCGGCGTTGAAGACGTCCCGAACGGAATCCAGGCGTTCCCGGTCGGCCACGGCGAGCCCGAGCCCCGGCTGGGCGATGTCCCCCGCGACGACCGTGAGCGCCCGGTCGTCGAGACCGTGTTCCCGCAGCCAGGCGCGCAGTTCGTCACCGCGGCCGGGCCCGCCCCGGACGGTCACGGCGACGGAACGTCCCCGGGCGAGCAGTTCCGCCACCAGCCACCGGCCGATGAGGCCGGTCGCACCGGCGACCAGAGTGTCGGGCTCTTTGACCATGAAAGAAAAATAGACCGGTCTACCTATTTTGTCGAGCCCCGTCGTCGCCACCTGCACACCGAAGGGGCGACTGCGAACGTCGGTCGGCGAAGGCGGGTGGAGAGCCCACGGCCTACGGGCTGATCAGGCCAGTTCCCCACTCGTGGAGCGGAGGGGCGGGGCCAGCCGCGGATCCACTCGGCCGCCCGTCGCTGAGCAAGGCCATGGTTGCCGGCCGCGCCGGTCTCACCGGTCAAAGACGGTGCTGAAGACCGTCTCCACCGTTGCGTAGGTGCTGCGCTTCGGGCTTCAGATGAGTGTGGGGAGCACGAGCGCGGCCAGCCAGGCGACGTACCCGGCGAACCCTGCGTACGCCCAGAAGTCGGCCACCTTGCGGGCGCGGACGCGCTCGGCCTGCCGAGCGTGGTCGTCAGGCCTGGTGTCCTGCTGCATCCGGTCGGCTGCGGCGGCGATGACAGACTCGGCTGGGACCGTTAGAAAATGGGCCTTCACGGCGATCGGCCCGCCGTACAGCCGGGTGGTCCCCTTGATGATGAACTTCGCGATTCCCCGCTGGCCCCGGAGCGCTTCGGCCGGCTCGGTGGTCCGCACGACCAGGTAAGGCTTGCCCTTGCCTTTGACGTTGGTGTCGACGTCCACCTCAGTCACCCGGGACCAGGGAATGAACAGCTCGACCCGGTGCCAGGTGATTCCGTCCGCGTCGAGCGTCAGGCCACGCGCCGAGCGCAGTTCGATGACCGCCCCGCTCACCACGGCCAGGACCAGCCCGATCAGCCAGACGATCGTGCGGACGTCAAGGGCGAAGGACGCTCCCAGGAGGAACGGACTGCCGACTATCACGAGCAAGAGCAGCGTACCGAGCCATTGCGCAGGGTCCCGGTAATTGACTCGGAGTACGTTTTCGCTGGGGTCATCGATACGCGCGGGATCCACCGGTCGCTCCTACTTAGCCTGTCCCGGAAAAGCGGGACCACAAAGGACGATGCACTCTATGGTGCGCGCGAGTACCTTGGCCATACTTTGGGCCGTCGGGCAGGGGAAACCAGCGGCCAAGACGGTAGCCACCCGTGCCGCCGCTACGGCGATCCGTTAGGCGGCCATCGAGGTGCACGAACCGCGCCTGTGGGGTCTGGAGCCAACACACCTGCCCCGCGTCACCACGGAGGGCTGAGCCGTCTTCCCCCGGCCGAGCGCACTGAACGTGGGATCCGCAGCCGTGCGTCGGCTCTGCCCCTGAAGTCGTGGGCGGCCGTGAAGTCTGAGGCAGGAAGGGCCACGTTCCGTATGGGGTGTTTGTGCCGGTGTGCGCGCCGCCAAGCCTCGCCGACGGCCAGAATCACGTATCCGGGGGATACTCGCTTCCGGTCAAGCTCATCATCTGCGAACAACGAAGGTCGGCGACGAATGGGCGGACCTCTGAGACAAATGTTGCGGATTCGTTCGGCCGGCCGGTGCCGTTTCGCGGGCGGGGGTGCAATTCCCGGCCGTGCGCGCTTTCATTGACGGGCGGCGCATCCGGGAGTTGACCCCGCGCGTTCTGGGTGGCGTCTGAACCTCGCCGGGCCGGTTCGACGGGAATCGGCTCGGTTCCGTCCGGCGGAAGGGCTGATGGTGGGCGCCGACCATCCCAGCGGGACTGACACCAAGGTGGAGACCGCGGACAAGCCCGACAAGCCCTACACGCCGCCGCCGGACAATCCGGGTTCGCCGGGCCAGCCGTCCCGTCGGGAGAGCTACGCCGCCGCCCGCGCGGCCGCGGAGTCCGGTAGCGGCGGCGAGCAGCGCGACGTCAAGCCGTCCGCCGAGAAGACCGAGCCTGCGGGCGAGTCGCAGGGCGAGGAACGTCCCGCTCCCGAGGCGAAGGACCGGGACAGGTCCCGCCCCGCCGAGGAACAGACCGACGCACCGGAGGCGGAGAAGCCGCGATCCGAGGTCGGGCGGGAGCCCAATGACGATCCGAACACGGTAGGACGGCCCCGGGCCGAATCGATCGCCCGCGCGATCGAGTTGCAGAAGGAGTACGCGGCCGGCTTGGAGGCGTCCGACCGGACGGACGATGGTGCCGCACAGCCCCCGCAATGGGACACCCCAGCCCAGGAGGGGCCCGCCGACGAGACCGGGGACTCCGAACCCGACCCACCCGAAGCCGCCGACGAGGCGGCCCCAGACATCGGCCGCGAAACAGACGACACCGGTCCACCCACCGACCAGGATGCGCCCGAACCCGCCGAGGAAGGACCGGAAGAATTCCAGGACGGTCCGGGCGACGACACCGGCGACCCTGGTAGGAATATCGAAGACCAAGCCGAATCCCAGGGGACAGATGAGGATGATCCGGTCATCTACCGGATCCGGTTGCCGGACGGCGAAGAACTCGGCCCTTCCGGCACCGACCGGTGGGTGTACCACAGCGGCCGACTCGACCCGGTCAACGAGAACCAGGACCTATCCGAACCCGACCCGGAAGACGGCGATCGGATGAATCGGATTCTGCGCGCCGCTCGCGATAACCCGGACGACGCGGAGAAGCACCTGGATAACGTGGTATCCAATATGATCAAGGCCCTGGAAAAACCGCCACCGGCCGGCAGGCCAATCAGCGGCCAGGACGTCAGCAATCGTGGGGATCGGTTCCATGATGGGCCGCAATCAGATGTGAAGGGCGCCAGCGCCCTGGTCGGGGCTGCGGTTGTCGCCATGATGGCGCTGAAAGCAAAAGATGTCATAGGCGAGAAGATCAAGGAACATAGAAGGGGAGATGATGGTGACCATTGATAAGCAACTGTCCGCGCTGCACGCTCTCTTTTCCGGCCGTTTTGAAGAGAATCGAAGGCTGCTGAGCCAGTTGAGCTCCGAGGAGCTGAACGTGGGTTATGCGGCGGTGATATCGGCGGCGTTCTTCGAGATCACGAGGCGACGCTTCATCCGGGACGGGAAGCCCGCCGGCGACGATGAGATCATTGAGTTCGTCGCTGAGGCGCGCGGCAGAACGGCAGACGCCGTTGACATCATCGATCCCGAGGTGGCGGAGATTGCGATCAATTTCGTTCTCGGCAAGCTTCCGCTGGACGCATACAAAGCCGTAGACGATAATGTGGGGTTCAGAACGAAGAGTCTCCTGGTGGCGATCATGGTCGCGGACGAGGACTTCAGTGAATCCGAACTGGATGCGTTCATGGCCAAGGTAAGGGGGCTGACAGTGGAGTCGCTTCAGTGATCGCCTGGTCGGCCGTGGAGATCGGGGACGATCATGTTGCGGCGTTGCGTCTCCTCCTGAAGGAGGGGCCCGAGGCCTGGGAGCGGTTACACAAAGAGAAGATGGCGACGGACGAGGCTGCGGCCGGTTACATGCAAATGTTCTACGCTGCCTTCACCATCGCGGTACGCCGGAAGTTCGGGCGGGCGTATACGATCCACCAGATCGTGCAATACGTTGCGAGACTGCGGATTGAATTCCGGGAGAACGATGATTCAGATTTCAGTCCGCGTATAGCTGAGAACGCCATCCGTGCCGGCCTCGGAGATCAGAGTCTCCAAAAGGGCGATTATCCCCAGGCCATCGAGGATGTCCGCGGCGTTCAGCACCTGATAACCGCTCAGACGTTCGTGTTGTTCGACGTGTTCCTGACGGAAGAGGAATCCGCCGACGGCGAGTTGGTGGAGGAGTACGTCCAGGAGGCCACCGAACTCGCGCAGCGCTGGGTACGGGAAAAGCAGGAAGCGCAGCTGGGGGAGCGGGCGTCCGGAGAATGATGGTGGCTTCCCCGGGGGTTGGTGTGCGGCCTTGGGACGGCTCGATGGACATGGGGCGCGAATCGTCCAGGGTGTCAGGGCCGGTGAGGTTATGGCGGGGGCGGCCAGGGTGGGTTGATGTGGGTCAGCCAGGCGTCCTGGTTGTCTGCGAGCGGGTGCTGGAGGGGTAGGGGCGAGAAGCGGCAGGTGAACGTCAGGCCCTTGTCGGCTCCGTCGCCGTGCACGGTGTGGTTCCACGTAGTGGGCGTAGTTGCAGGTGCCTGGAGATGGAAATAGGTGGTTCTGCGCGGCTGGCGGGTGTGGGGGTGGGGCTTGTTCTCCACGATGAGTCGGCGGACCACCGCGGCGGTGAGCAGGCCGGTTTCTTCGGCGACCTCCCGTAGGACGGCTTGCTCAAGCTCCTCGTCGGGATGGACGCCGCCTGCGGGGATCTGGGTGCCGGCCTCCGGCATGCCCACGTGGTCGAAGACCAGGAGTTCAGGTACAGCGAGATTCCTGATCACGTAGGCGGCGACGCGGATTCTGGGACGGGTCACTCATGCATTCTCCGTTTCGGCGGGCGCCTCTTCGCGACGCTTGTCGGCTCGTCAGGGCTGTCCGTCGGTCGGGTTTGTGGCGAGGACGCAGACGACGGCTGGGGTGAGGTCCATGGTTTCGACCTGGATGTGAGTGAAGCCTGCCTGGGTGAGCAGATAATGGAGTTGTTCGGCCGCTCCGGTCGTGGTGACGCCGGGGCAGCGGGGCTGGGAGGCGAGGGCAATTCGCCCTCCTGGGCGTAGGGCGCGGCGGAGTTGGCGTAGTCGTCCTACCGGGTCAGGCCAGAACCCCACGGAATTGACTGCGAGGATGGCGTCGAGTGGGTGGTCGAAGCTCGGAAGGTCGTCCACGGAGGTGTGCATGAGGCGGACGCGGTCGGCGCGAACGGCGGCGGCGTTGCGCCGGGCGGCCTGCCGCATCATGAGCTTGGAGTGGTCGATGCCGTACACCCGGCCGGCCTGGCGGGCGAGTTCGGCGATGGCGATGCCGGGGCCGAAGCCGATCTCGAGCACCCGGTCGGTGGGCCCGACGTTCAGCAGCGACGCAGCCCAGCGGTTGCGCTGCCGGTTGGATCGGCGGTGAGCCATGACCTGTCCGGCAACCCGTCCCGGGATGCCCCGGGGGTGGCCGAACTGGCGCACCAGTCTGGTGATCGCATTTCGCTTGAACTCCGCGGCTGATTTCCTCACGGTCGCCAGGGAACGGCTTCAAGTAGGCTTGAAGTCAAGATGGCGGACGAGCGGTTGACGATCGGTGAAGTGGCGAGCCGTACCGGTGTCGCCACTTCCGCCCTGCGCTACTGGGAGGAGCTCGGCCTGCTCCCGGCCCCGGCCCGAGTCTCCGGCCAGCGGCGTTATCCACCGTCGGCGGTCGAGCAGGTCGGCGTGATCTTGTGCTTGCGTGACGTCGGTTTCACCCTGCGCGATCTCAAGGCGCTTCTCGACTCCGGTTCGTCGGCGGCCGGCGGTTGGCGGGTGCTGGCCCAACGCAAACTCGCCGAACTCGATCAGCGGATAGCCCAGGCGCAGGCGGCGCGGATCGCCATCGCCCATTCCTTGGACTGCCCGCACGAGGACGTCTTCGACTGCCCCAAGTTCGCCGACATCGTCGCGGCACGCCTGGCCGGAGCGTCCCTCGAAGAGGCTCATCGCCACTGACCTCGACGTCAGACCATGGGTCGCGTCCGAGGGCCTCACACGCTCGCGGTGGCGGTACGTTTCGTGCCTTCCCTGCACGGGAGCGGTGGAACGTCTGCCCGGCTGCCTTGCGGCATCGCTGAGAGCCCCCTCTACCCTGTCGAGAAACCGACGATTGGAAGCCAATCCATGGGTAAGCATGAGAACCCCCACACTGACCACATGGCCGAGTTCCGCTCGCTCGACACCGACGGCTCCGGCTACCTCAGCCGGGACGAACTCATCGCCGCATTCGCCGCGTCCGGCGACCCTCGCTCCGTCGAGGAGATCGACGCCTACATCGCCACCGCCGACAAGAACGCCGACGGCGAGATCTCCTACAGGGAATTCCTCACCGACTAGCCACGGTGAGCGCCCTGGGCCTTGACGTGCCCGGGCAGGCGCGGTGGATGTTCTGGGCGCAGCCGATGCCCTGCCGGGGGCGGCGCCCGGCCGTCCGGCGCGTGGTGTCGGACGTGTGAGGGCTCATGACTGCTCTGATGCCGGTCGGGGAGTGAGAGCCGGGAGCAGCATGTCCTCCAGGAGCCGGTCGAGGTCGGTGGGGGGCGGCGCGATGGTGAGCATCACGAAGACCCGCAGAATCCAGTGCGCGAGAGCGTGGGGGTCCTGGCGGCGGATG
Source organism: Spirillospora sp. NPDC048819 (assembly GCF_040650055.1). Taxonomy (NCBI): domain Bacteria; kingdom Bacillati; phylum Actinomycetota; class Actinomycetes; order Streptosporangiales; family Thermomonosporaceae; genus Spirillospora; species Spirillospora sp. NPDC048819. The sequence goes on from NZ_JBEZGN010000029.1 coordinate 87,628, forward strand.
CTGCCGGCGTCCATCAGGGCCTCGTAGAGCGGGGCCAGCATCCGCGCACCCTGGTCGAGCATGGCGTCGGCGTGGGAGGTGAACGCACGGCCGACGAAGTCGGGTTCGTCCTGCAGGACCTTGGTCAGTACCGGGTTGGACCACGCCTGGCGAACCAGCGCGGCGAGCGGCCGGAGGATCACCTCGGGGCCGTGGGCGCCGGCGAACATCTGCGGAAGCGTGTCGTAGAAGGCGTGCAGGTCTCGCGACGCAAGGAGCCAGGCGGCATTCTCGACCGAACCGAGCTGCCGGTAGACGGTGCTGCGCGACACGCCCATCTCCCGGGCGATGTCGGCCATCGAGCAACGAGACAGGCCGTACCGCGTCAGGCAGGTGGCGGCGGCTTCCAGGAACGGCCGGACCTTCTCGTCCGGTGGCGGAGGCAGGCGCTCGACGAGGCCAGGTGGGGTCGGGAAGCTCACGGCGGTCATTATGCCGTCACCCCGGGTCTGGACGCTTGCGACATTCTTGTGTCATTGTTGCGGGGCGAAATGGGGAGGAGGAGGTCGATGACGACACCTGAAGCCTTCGCCGGTCTGCCCGGTGCCCCCTCGCCCGGCGGCATGCCGCTGGGCCCCGAGTCGCTGCTCTGGCGGATCGCCGGCGACCTGCGCGCCGCCGTGCCGGGCGGCGCCACCGGACTGCTGCAGCTCATGTATCCGCCGCTCGGGACGGCCGTCGCCGAGGAGTCGGGCTTCTTCGACGACCCGTTCGGCCGGATCTGGCGGTCCGTTCCGCAGATCTGGGCCACCATCTTCGAGCCGGACGGGGCGGACCGAGCGCGCCGCATCCGCGACCTGCATCTGAACATCAAGGGCGTGGACTCGGCGGGCCACAGATTCCACGCCCTCGATCCCGAAACCTTCTGGTGGGCCCATGCCACCTTCACCTGGCACATGTTCCGTACCGCGGAGCTGTTCTTCCCGCCCGGCATGCTGGCTCCGGCCGACCTTGAGCGGCTCTACCGCGAAACTGTCACCTGGTACGAACGTTACGGCGTGACGACGCGTCCGGTACCACCCGACTACGGCTCGTTCCAGGACGCGTTCGCGGCCTTCTGCGCCGAACGTCTGGAGTTGACGCCCCCCGCGGCACGATGCATCCAGATCGCCCGCACCGAGGGCGTGGGCGCGGTGCCGTTCGTGCCGGCGTTCGTCATCCGCATGAACCGGCCGATCCTGCGGCCGTTCGGCACGCTCGTCGCGATCGGCTGCCTTCCCGAGCCGGTCAGGGACCGGTTCGGGATCGAATGGTCCGCCGGTGAGCAGCGTCGGTTCGACCGGATGGCGACGACGATCCGCGTGATGCTCCGTCCGCTGCCGCGCCGCGTCAACCGATGGACCCTGCTGACGGCGATGAGGATCATCGGAGCCAAGACGCGCGGCGAACGCTATCGCCCGCACCCGCTGGAGTGACGGTCGCACACGAGCCGCAGCACCCGGCCGGACGCGCCTCCGTGCCGACGAGCCGGGTCACGAACCAGATCGACTACGGGCAGGTCGTCATGAGCCGCACGCTGCTGATCGCCGACCAGGGCAAGACCGCCATCCGCATAGCGCAGGCCGCCGCCGATCTAGGGTGGCATCCGTTCGCCCTGCGAGAGCTCTTCGAAGAACGTCCGCCAGACGCACGTCGCGTCGAGCGGCACGAAGCCGGACCGCGAAACCACCGGCATGTCGCCGCCGAACGAATCCTGTGGGCGGCCGCGCGGGCGAATGCCGGCCTCGTTCATCCGGGACGAGGCGCGCTCAGCCTGGACGCGGGGTTCGCCCGCCGCTGCGCTCGTCACGGGCTGACGGTGATCGGGCCTCCCGCGGGCGTTCTGAAGATCATCAATGATCGCGGTCTCGTCCGGCACCTGGCCGACGCGGTGGGCGTACCGGTCGCGCCCGGCCCGTCGGGCCCCGTCTCCTGGGACGATGCCGAAGAGTTCCTGGCCGCTCTTCGCGGACGGGCGGCGCTGATCCGCCCGGTCTCCAGCCGCGGTCCACAGGGCGGACACGTGGTCACAGGCCACGCCGATCTGGAGCGGATCCATGCCCGGCTGACCGGAACGGGCTCACATCCGGCGAGTACGGAGGTGTACATCGAGGAGTTCGTGGAGCGGGCCAGACGCGTGGAGGTCCAGATCGCGGGTGACGGACGGCAGGTCGCGCACCTGTGGGAGCGGCAGCCGTTCCCACGCCGCACGCACAGAACCGGATGGCTGGCACCTGCCGGCGGACTGCCCGCCTCCACACGCTTCCTGCTGCTCGACGCGGCCCTGCGCTTAGCCGATGCGGTCGCCTACCGCGGCGTGGGCACGATGACGTTTCTGCTGACGCCCACCAGGCGCTTCTACTTGACCGGCATCGATCCGCGCCTGCACAGCGGCCACTTCGTCACCGAACGGCTGGCCGGACTGGATCTGTTCGCCACGCAGCTGCGGTTGGTGCGCGGGGACACGGTCGGTGACCTCGGCCTGGGGGAGAACCTGCGCGCATCGCTTCCCCTGCCCGATCAGACGGTCCGCGACCGCGGCGGACAGTGTCGACCGCGCGGCCTCGGCAACCGATCGAACTCGAGGAGAACCGGTGGCTGGGCCTCGGGCTGACCCCGCGGGCCCGCCTGCTTCAGCGTCCGCTGCCGAGGCCCGCCCACAGGAGGCGCATCGCTCCCTCGACCAGTGTCGCCCTGGGCATGTCGGGCTGGTCCTCCCACCAGTGCGCGACGCCGTCGAGACCGCTGATGATCAGCTCGACCATCGCGTCGGCGATCGGGTCGCCCGGCGTCACGCCCACCGCACGGATGTCCTCGGCCAGCAGGGCCGTCACCGCGTGTGTGCGCGACTCGCGGATGCCCTCCCGGACGATGCGGATCTCCGCATCGTTCTCGTCGGTCCGGTCGAACAGCAGGCGCCGGGCATCCGGGCGGCTCTGGGCGAAGCTGAAGTAGGCGTCGATCGTGGAGCGCATCCGGTCCTCGGCGGACCCTGCTCCGGTGATGCGGGACCCCACATGCTCGACCAGTGCCGCGTTCTCTGCCTGCATGACCGCCAGAAGCAGCACCCGCTTGGAGGGAAAGTGGTCGTACAGCACGGTCCGCGCCACCCCGGCGGCCGCGGCGATCTCACCGAGCGAAACACCGTGATAGCCCTTCTCGGCGAAGATCTTCAACGCCGCCGCCATGATCAGAGCTCTCCGCTCCGGTGCCCGCAGCCGCGGCTTGGGACTGGGGTCGACCACCTTCGCGGCTCCTTTCGTCAGCTCAGCGTAGGAACGTGGAAGGTTCCGCCGTGCTCATCGCCGCCTCCGGCGAAACACCGCCGGCGCCGGACAGAAGCACCCACTGGACTGACGTCCATGGCACTGCGGCAGGGCTTCGCCGTCCCCGCGTCCGGGCGCCCACAGTACCGACACGGCCCCGGCGGTGGCGAGTCCCGTGATCTCGACGGTGAAGCCGGGCAACGGCGGACCGGAGCCGCGAAGCGGCAGTTTGCCGACCGAGTCGGGGACGCCGCTCCCGTGTCCGTCCAGCCCGACCGGGAGCGCTCGCCCAGGCCCGCCGCGTGGCCCAGTGCTTGACGAAGCGTGATCGCCTTGAAGGACTCCAGGGGGTAGTGGGAGCCGGAAGGATCAGTCGAGGAGCTGGTCGGCGCTGTCGATGACGGCGGCGCGCTGGACCCAGCGTTCGAGCTGGTCGGTGTCGGTGCAGCCCGTGATGCGCTCGCGGATGTCGTCGGGGACGTCGATGCCCCGGGCCCGCAGGAAGAGAAGCAACGACTTGGCCTCGCCCCTGACTTCGCCTTCGGCGCGGCCCTCCGCGCGGTGGGTCTTGGCGAAGTCTGACTGCCACTCGTAGTTCTTGATGGCCACGGTGTCCTCCAGAAACTTGCGGGCGGCTTCAGATAGTTGCGTCGTCAGGAAGTCATGGTATAGCGCGCCGGTGTCACGGCCCTGCTCGCGGACCTCTTCTAGGGCGGCGGACACGCTGGTCAGGACGGCTTCGGCGTGGGGCCCCTCGGCGTGGGCGGGGGTGCTGAGGATGGCGAGTTCGGGGAGTCGGCGGGCCTGGTCGGGGTCGGTGATCGGCGGGAGCATCCCGGGGTGGACGGTCAAGGGTTCGAGGACCCATCTGGGGTGCCCCATGTCGATCGGGGCGCCGCAGGCTCGTGCGCCGGCCTGGTCGCGGCAGAAGACCAGGAGGGTCACGTCGCATTTGCGGCGGTGCCGCAGCAGGGCCAGGTAAGCGGGCCAGCTGAATAGTTTGTCCGGTTTGAAACGGAGCTGTGATTCCACGACGACGCCGTGGGTGGGCTTCTCGGGGTCGTCCAGCAGGACGGTGGCGTCGCAGCGCAGCTCGGCGGGGTTCAGTTCGGCGTAGGACTCGGAGGTCAGCGTGGCCAGCCCGTCGTCGGGCAGGTCCAGTCCGAAGACGGTCCGCAGGATCGTCGGGACGAGCTGCGGCCGGTTGCGGACCATCTCCAGTGGCAGCTCGTGTTCACACGTAGGCATGGCGAGTAAGCTATCGGTAATCGGATGGTCGCGTACCGTTAATGCTCGACTGTGCTTGCTCGGGTCGATCGCCGCGTTCGCCGCTGTCCCGGCCCAGCCGGTCCGGAGTGTTCGATGACGCGAACGACTGGCACCATCGGTCCCATGGGCATTCGGGGGAAACGGCGGCTGGGTGCGATGGCTCAGACCCAGGAGGACGCGTGGGCCGCGCAGGTGACGCTCTCCACGCTTTGCACGAGCCGGCGGCCCTTCGACGAGATGGGTCTCGTGTGGGGTGACCCGGCGCAGGACGAGGCGCAGGCGCTTCGGAACCTCCAGCGCGGCGCGCGGGAGCGCGGGTGCGACGCGGTGCTCGCGGTGTCGATCTACTCGGCGGGCTCCGAGCGGCTGTTCTCCGCCCGCCGTCGCAACGACGAGTGGCGGGCCTACGGCACAGGCGTCAAGTGGCTGCCCGGCTAACGCATCCGGCGGCCTCGCCGACGCCGTCCGTCCCGATCACCGGCGTCAGATCGGTCCCATGCAGGTGGGGTGGTGGCGCTGGTAGGCACCGTCCCGCCGGACCTGAGTGGTGCGCGAGGATGGGCAGGGGACGGAGTTGCTCCGGTCGTCCCCGATGCGATGCCTTGAGGGGGCATGGTGAGGGTGTCGCAGGGCTGGGTGTGTGTTGGGGCCGTGTGGTGTGGGCGCGTTGGCCGGTTGCCCGCCGGACGGCAGTAAGCCTCCTCTCCCTCGGCCGTGAGGGGCAGAGGGCAGAGTGGATCGGGCGGAGAGGGGCTCAGACGTTTGCGGAGTCCGCCGCCCGGACGGCCGCACGGAGCGTCGCGCCCGTTACCAGGAGGACGGGCCCATCCGGGTCCTTGCTATCCCGCACGGCCACAGCGTCCGGGAGTCTCGCCAGTTCGACGCAGTCCCCGCCATTTGAGCCACTGTGGGTGCTCTTGCGCCACTTGGCGTTCCTCAGGTCCATTTCTCTTGGACCACCTTTCCAATGAACTCGCGCGACATCTGCTCCGTAAGAGCCTGCGAGCGGAGGACGACCAGGGTCTTCGCCAGGACGGACAAGTCCGCGGGGTCGTCCGTTGTGATCGGGCTTACGGCCGTCTCGATGTACGCGACCTCGCTTCGATCGTCCATCGTCGCGACCACGAACGCACCCATGTTGCCGTCATGCTCGCCACTTCCCAACACTACTTGAACCGTGACATTGGGCAACATGCTCATCTTGATGAGGTGCTCGAGTTGCTCCCTCATGGTGTCGGCGGTGCCTACCGGGTTCCGGAGCACGTATTCGTTGATCAGCATCACGTACGTGGGTACGGATGCCTCGTCGTCCTCGGGGGCCTTGGTGAGGATGGCCTGACGATCGATCCGAGCGTTCGCAGCGGCCTGGTTGTTCTGCAGGATCGCGAGCGCGTATGCCGGGGTCTGGGCTAGTCCGGGAATGACGGAATGCTGCCAGGTGATCAGCATCACCGCGTCGGCCTCGATCTCTGGCCAGTCGAACCAGATCGGCACTGGACGGCCGTCCTTGTTCAGGTCCTCCCACAGGGTGAGGAGGGTGCCCCCTGCCTCCAGGTGATCGTCCACGATCTGCACGAAGGATCGTGAAGCACGCCTCTTCCCGGTCTCGATACGGCTGACCTGTGCACCGCTCATTTTCGTCAGATGGGCGATGGTCTCCTGCTTGACCTCCTTGGCTTCCCGCATCCGGCGCATCTGGCGTCCGAAGGCAACGAGGGCGGGGGCCTCTCGGGGGCGTTGGCGCTTTGGGGGCATGGCTCCTGCCTCTTGGGGGGCAATTACCAGGCTTCGGCAGTGGCTTCCCAGTCACCACCAGTTGTGCCAGGTAAACCCACCGTAGTCCCGAATGGTGGCTCAATGTGTGCTGTACGCCACACAAGGTGAGGAGAAGCTGGTGGGCGAGGCGGTGCATGGGGAGATGACGGTCAAGCGGGATCTCAAGGCCGTAGCGGAGGTGCGGCAGTTCGTGCGGCTCGTGATGGGCGGCTGGGACGTGGACGACTTCATCCCGTGCCTGATCGCGAGCGAGCTGGTCACCAACGCGATCCGGTACGCGACCACCGCCGACGACGAGGTGATCTTCCGCATCGGACGCACCGGCGATGGCGCGGTGTGGGTGGAGGTTCAGGACTCCACTTGCGCCATGCCGCGCATCGAGAGCGCGGACATCAACGGCGAGTCGGGCCGGGGCCTGTTCGTCGTGGAGCAGTTCACCCGATGCTGGGGTGCGCGGCCGCTGGCCGGCGGCGTCGGCAAGGTCGTCTTCGCTGTACTCAACCCGTGAGGTCGACGCGGAGGGACGCCCCCTTACCGTCCCTCCGCGTGTCAGGGGCGAGGGCGGATGTCGGTGGCGTTGAAGACCCACGTGTCCCATGCGAACGCGTCGTCGGCCAGGACGAGAGTGGACCAGCCGCCGCCGAGGTGGTGCGGGCCGCCGTGCAGGGATTTGACCGCCTCGTGCCATAGGTCGGCGTCCTCGTGCTTGAGCATCTGGCACGCGTCAGTGACGACGACGCATTCGCGTAGCGAAGCGGGCCTCTCGCCGAGGTGGTCTAGGAACTCCCGCCATCCGCCGGCGGCGTTGTAGGGGAGTTGCAAGGCCGCCACGAACTGCTGGACGGCTCTCGCGGCGGTCGTGCACGCCGAGCCGAGCACGATGCGTACGTCCGTGTCGTCCATGGTGTCCACCAGGCGACCGATGAACGGCTGCATCTGGTCGGTGGACAACTTGAAGGCGAGCACGTCACCTCGTCCTTGCTGCGTCTGCGCGGCGAACAACGCCCTCTCAAAGATGCCGGCGGTGCTCGTCCGGACGGCGTAGTCGGCGCCGCCGTCCCTTTCCCACCAGCGGAACGGGTAGCGGTGGCCCGTCGCCCTGTTCGCCTCGCCCACTCGGTTCAGGGCACCCGATATGACGTTCGGCGGGTTCTTGGTTCCCTCGGGATCGAGGCCCAGCTCCCTCACGAGTTCGCCGTTGTGGATCTGATGCCCTCGACGGCTGAAGAGGTACTGGAGGACGGCGCGGGCTTTGTCGTCCAGCGCGTCCCAGTAGGCGAGCGCCCTGTCCTCGTCGCCGCTCGCCCATTCGAGGCCGGCGTGGCCGGAGCCGCCGCTGTGCCTGTCCCATTCTGGGTCGTCGTCACTGAGATACATGGGCGTGGACCTCTCGTGAGCCGGGCGTCCCCCTCATGCTGGCGGACGCCCGGTTCACGGGGGCCGGAGCCGCTGATCTGGCGGAAGGCGGACTTCCGGCCATCCCCGCGTCACCGATGTGCTACTTCTTTGGTCGCCTTGTCCGGGTGGTCGGGGCGGGTGTGGACCTCGGTGAAGCGGCCCTTCGCGTCCATGACGATCCGGCCGGTCTCGCGGCCGTGTGCCTTCTCCCGGCGTTCCTGCCGGGTCAGGTGATGGCAGATCCGGTTGGTGAGGATGAACGCCGTTATCGGTCCGGCGAAGACGGCGATGCGGAAGAACCAGGTGACGGCGAACAGGTCGAGGTGGAAGTTGAGGGCGATCTGGTCGTTGGCGGCGGCGAGCCACAGCAGCCCGTAGAAGGTCATCCCGGCGGCTCCGGCGGCGGTGCGCGCGGGGCGGTCGCGCGGGCGGTCCAGGATGTGGTGTTCGGCGCGGTCACCGGTGATGACCGCCTCGCCGAGCGGCCACAGGGCCAGGGCGGTGAAGAAGACGCCCGGGACGATGACGGCGGGGACCAGGACGGCGAGGGTGAGCGGGTGCCCGGCGATGTCGAGTTCCCAGCCGGGCATGATCCGGACGGCGCCGTCCAGGAAGGCCATGTACCAGCCGGGGACCGCACCGGCGGTGATCGCGCCGGGTTCGAACGGGCCGAACTGCCAGATCGCGTTGATCTGGACGAACCCGCCCAGCAGGACGAGGACCCCGCAGGTGAACAGGAACATCGCGATCGCGGCGGGCTTGGGGGCGCCGACGATCGCGGCCCGCGCGCGGGTGATGTGGTGCGAGCCGAGGCGGGTTGCGGCCGTGCCGGGGGTGAAGCGGGTGTGGCCGTGCTGCCGGCTCACCAGGTGGCGGCGGTGTGCCAGGGCCCCGGCGATGATCAGGGGGAGGATGAGGATGTGCAGCCAGTAGACCCGCTCGATGATGACGTCGCCGGGGAAGCCGCCGTCGAAGACCAGTCGCTGCAGGTGGGTGCCGACGAACGGGATCGACTCCAGGACGCCCTTGGTCAGCAGCAGGCTTCCGCCCGAGAGCATGTCGTCGGGCAGGATCGTGCCGGTCAGTGAGGCGACCATGCCGAGGACGAACAGGCCCACCCAGATCAGCCAGTTGAGCAGCCGCGGGCGGCGGAATCCGCCGGTGAAGAACAGCCGGAGCAATTGCAGCGCGATGGACGCGCAGAAGATCAGCGCCGCCCAGTGATGGATCTGGCGCATCAGCAGTCCGCCGCGAACCTCGAACGACAATTGCATCGTCGAGTCGTAGGCACGTGACACTGGCACGCCCTGGAGCGGGCGGTAGGGCCCGTCGTAGGGGGCGCGGGCCATGGACGGGTCGAAGTAGAAGGTCAAGAACACGCCGGTGAGCAGGAGCACCGCGAACGAGTAGGCGGTGATCTGCGCGAACATGAAGGTCCAGTGGTCGGCACGGGACCTGTACCGCCGTATCAGGCTGCGGTCGTCGGCGCTGCCCAGCCCGCTCTTCAGCAGCACGACGCCGGTCGAGCCCCATTTCCTGGCGATCCCCGGCGACTTTTGAGTCGCCGCTCCTCTTCCATTCCTGGTGGTCACGTACATAAGACTGAGCGCTTCGGCGATCTGTGACCTCAACGGGATATGACGTGAGTCTCCCCGGCAGAAGGCGGCCTTCGCCTATCCCCGTGTCACTGATGCGCTGCTTCTTTGGGCCGCGGGTGGGGCCTTGGTGCGGTGTGCGGGCCACCAGAAGTGGTCGCCGGCGTCCAAGGCCAGGGCGGGGACGATGACGGAGCGGACGAAGAAGGTATCGATGAGGACGCCGACCGACACCAGGACCCCGATCTGCACCATCATCGTGACCGGCATGACGCCGAGGGTGCCGAAGGTGGCGGCCAGGACCAGGCCGGCGCTGGAGATGACGCCGCCGGTCACGCCCAGGCCGCGCAGGACGGCGGTGCGGTGGTCGCTGCATCCGACCTCTTCGCGGACGCGGGAGACGAGGAACAGGTTGTAGTCCACGCCGAGCGCGACCATGAACAGGAAGCCCATGAGGGCGACCTGGGTGTCGACGGCGGGGAAGCCGAAGGCGTACCGGAACAGCAGCCAGGACGCGCCGAGGGCGGCGAAGTAGGACGCGGCGACCGTGGCGATCACCAGGAGCGGGGCGACCAGGGCGCGGAGGAGCGCCGTCAGGATGAGGAGGACGACGCCGAGGACCAGCGGGATCACGACGCGGCGGTCGTGGGACTGTGCGTCGGCGAGGTCGATCTCCAGGGCGGTGCTCGCGCCGAAGGCGGCGTCCGGGACGGTCTCGCGGAGGCCGCGGACGGTGTCCTCGGCCGCTTCGCCGTCGGGTGGGTCGGTGAGGACGACGTCGAGTTTCGCCAGGCGCCCGTCGGTGGAGGGGAGGGGATCGCCGACGCGGGCCACTCCCGGGGAGTTCCGGAGGGCGGTGGTCACGGAGGCCGTGTCCCGCAGGTCGGTGACGACCTGGAGAGGGCGTCCCTGGCCGCCCGGGTAGTGCTCGGCCAGGAGGCGTTCGCCGATCGTGGAACTTGGCGTGGTGGTGAGGAAGTCGGCGCGGTCCAGGCCCGTGTTGATGCCCAGGGCGGCGGTCGAGAGCGCGCCGAGGACGGCCAGGCCGCCGATCCAGATCAGGCGGGGACGCGCGGCGATGCGGTGGCCGACGCGGTCCCAGGCGCCGCGGGCGGGCGGTGCGTCGCCGTAGCGGGGGATGCGGGGCCAGAAGATCCAGCGTCCGGAGATGACGAGGAGTGCGGGCAGCAGGGACATGACGACGACCAGGCCGCCGAGGACGCCGATGGCGCCGATCGGGCCGAGCGCGTAGTTGAAGCCCATGTCGGCGGCGAGCAGGCACAGGAGGCCGAGGGACACCGTCGCGGCGGACGCGACGATGGGCGCGGCGGCGCGGCGGAGCGCGATCGCCATCGCGTGGTGGCGGTCGGGGTGGCGGCGCAGTTCCTCGCGGTAGCGGGCGAGCAGGAGCAGCGCGTAGTCGGTCGAGATGCCGAAGACCAGGGCGTTCAGGATGGCGGACATCCCGTCCGCCACATAGAGGCCGGCGTGCTCGCCGAGGAGGTAGACGACGGCGCCCGAGACCCGGAGGCCGATCGCCGCGTTCACGATCGGCAGCAGCCACAGGACGGGGCTGCGATAGGTGAGCAGAAGGACGGCCGTGACGACGAGGATCGTGATGACGAGGACCGGCTTCTCGAGGTTCTCGAAGGCGTCGCCGACGTCGAGTGCGGAACCGGCTGGGCCGGTCAGGCGGACCTCCAGGCCGGGTGGTGCGCCTGCCCGGGAGGTATCGCGGAGTTTCCCGGCCTTGTCGGTGAGGGTGTCGTCGTCCGCGAGGGGGACGTTCAGCATGAGCGCCTTGCCGTCGCGGGACGGCCGCGGCGGCTCGATCGTCCCGGCGGCGATCGGGGCGAGGGCGCGGCGGTCGGCCTCGGCCTTCGCGCGGTCGCCGGGTGTGATGCCCGAAGGACGGACGTAGGCGATGATGCCCGGGGCGAGTTCGCCGCCGGGGAAACGGGGCGCCAGCTCCTCCACCCGGGTCGACTGCGCGCCGCGGGGGAGTTCGGCCGACGACTCGGCCTCGACGACGTCCGGGAGGCGGCTCGCGGCCGGGACGGCCAGGATTGTGATCACGATCCAGGCGAGGAGGACCGCCCACTTCAGGGGCCGGGGCGATCGTTTGCGTGAGAGCAGCATGAGGTGCTCTCCTTTCCGGTGGGGGTTTCGTGTCGCGTGCGAACACGCCTTCGCGGCGTGGTGATGCGGGGCTTCCACCCGTCCGGGCCGCCGAGCGGCAACTCGGCGGCCCGGGCTCTAGACCTCCGGGAACGCCAGGAACCTGGCGTGGAAGGTGCGTGCGTCCGGCGGCGGGGCGTCGTCGTCGTGTTTGTAGCGGTAGAGGAGCGCGATGTACTCCTCGAAGAAGGGACGCACCTGCTCCGGCGTCAGCTTGACGGTGGAGAACGAGAAGAGCAGGGCGTCCGCCCATGGGCCCATCTCGTCACGTTTCTCCTGGAAGCGCGCGAGCGCGTCCAGTTCGTTCGCGAGTTCCATGCGGGTCACGTCCTCCACGGCGTCGCGCATCTCCGGCGACTGCTCGCTGTACACGGGGAAGCGCCGGTCGGCGGGCACCGCCCGCCACCAGCGCTCGCGGCCGCGAGCCAGCTCCGGCGCCTCCTCCACGAATCCGTACTTGGCGAGCTGCCGCAGGTGGTAGCTCGTCGAGCCGGTGCTCTGCCCCAGCTCGCGGGCGAGGGTCGTGGACGAGACGGGACCGCGCCGCATGATCTCGGCGATGCGCCGCCGGAGCGGGTGTGCGAGCTGCCGCACCTGCTGCGGATCGGTGATCGCCTGGGGCGGCGGCTGTTCCTTCATGCCCAGCACGCTAGAAGTTACAAAGACCCTTTGCAACGGTTCTTGGCGAAGTTCACCGGTGAGGAGGAGGGGCCAGGACCTGAGAGGGACGAGGCGTCTGGTTCCGGCGGTCGACGATGCGGCCGTCGGTGAGCGTGATGACCTCGTCGGCGCGGGCGGCGGCGGCCGGGTCGTGGGTGACCATGACGATCGTCTGGCCCATCTCGTCCACGCAGCGGCGCAGGAACGCGAGGATCTCGGTGCCGGAGCGGGAGTCGAGGTTGCCGGTCGGCTCGTCCGCGAAGATGATCTCGGGGCGTCCGGCGAGGGCGCGGGCGCAGGCCACGCGCTGCTGCTGGCCGCCCGACAGCTCGGACGGGCGGTGCGCGAGCCGGTCGCCGAGGCCGACGGCGCCGATCACCTCGTCCAGCCAGGCCGGGTCGAGCCGGCGGCCGGCGATGTCGGCGGGCAGCGTGACGTTCTCCAGCGCGGTCAGCGTCGGGACGAGGTTGAACGCCTGGAACACGAAGCCGACGCGGTTGCGGCGGAGCCGGGTGAGGGCGCGGTCGTCCAGGCCGGTGAGGTCGGCGCCGCCGATGTGGACGCGTCCGGCGTCGGCGGAGTCGAGCCCCGCCATCACGTGCATGAGCGTCGACTTGCCGGAGCCGGACGGGCCCGTCACGGCCGTGAACCGCCCCCGGGGGATGCGGGCCGTGACGTCGTCCAGCGCGGTCACGCGGGCGTCGCCCGTCCCGTACGTCTTGCACACGCCCTCGGCTCGTGCGGCGAACTCTGTCACGTGCGTGCCCCTTTCCGTCGTCTCCGATTCGACCGGACGGGCGGGACGTGCGGCAGAGCACAAAGTCGCAGGCCCCGCGACTTTCGGAGGGGCGTGTGTCATTGGCGGACGAGCCCCGCGGTGGTCAACTAAAGTCACTGAGGTCGGCGGGAGGGGAACGATGCGCGATCGCATGCACGAGGTGTCGCCGGGGGCGACGCTGGCCGAGAAGGTCGAGTGGCTGATCCGGAACCTGTGGCCGGCCGACGCCGGGCCGCCGCGCAACAACGTGGAGACGGCCGGCGCCATCGCCCGCGCCACCGGTGCGGACATCTCGTCCACCACCGTGTGGAAGCTGCGCACCGGACGGCAGGAGAACCCGCAGCTCAAGACCCTCACGGCACTCGCCACGTTCTTCGGCGTGCCGATCGGGTTCTTCGGCTTCCCCAGCGAGTCCGGCCCCATCGACGACGACCTCACGCTCAAGGCGCTGCGCCGGGACGTGGAGCAGGGCGTCATCCGGCCCGAGGTGCTGCGCGCCCTCGTCGACCTGTCCCCGGAGGCCCGCTGGGTCGTGGACGAGATGATCCTCGGCGCCGCGGCCGCCGACCGGCAGCGGCACGGCGGGGACGGTGAGCACGGCGGGCACGGCGGACGAGCACCGCGGCGCGACGCCGAGGAGCGCGGCGCGGCGCACGAGCAGTCCGGCGGGCAGAGCGCCTAGCGCGCGTCTTCGAACGGGGCCGGTTCGTGGTTGTCATTGTCCTGATTCGCGAGCACGCCGGTGGACGAGGTTTCCCGAGGTGGTGATCAGGTAGACACCTATCGACCAGATCGCCGGTACCGGGAGGGGCGATGCCGCCGTACGCCGTCGTCGCGTCGGTGATCGGGCTGGTCGCGGCGATCATCGCCGGTGTCTACGCGGTCTCGTTCGCGATGGCGCCCCGGGAGTTCGAGGCCGGGCCGTTCCTGGGCGGGGCGCGTCCCGCCGAGCATGCGCTGTCGCGGTATCACGTGCGCTGGTACACGGTTTCGATGGTCTTCCTCGCCTTCGACATGGAGATGGTCTTCATGTATCCGTGGGCGCTCGTCGTCGCGTCCGTGGGCGTCAAGGCCGTCGTGGAGATGTTCCTCTTCCTGGCGTTGATCCTGGTCGGCGTCCTGTACGCGTGGCGGGAAGGGGCGCTGCGGTGGGCCTGAGGCGGTTCGCGACCCCCCGCCCGTTCGTGGTGTCGGCGGCGGACGGGACGCGCGACCGGCTCGCGGCCGAGGCCGGGATGCGTGCGCGTGGATGGCGTCCCGCGCTCTCGCCCGCGGAGACGGGGATGATGGTCGTCTGCGGCAAGCCGGGGGCCGAGCTGGCGGACGCCATCGAGAACGTGTGGCGGGACATGCCGGAGCCGCGCGTTCGGGCATCGGCTGACCTGGAGGGCGTCGCCGGCGGCTCGCGGCCTGCGTTGGTCCTGGGTGACGTCGGGATGGCCGACCGGGGGGACGACCGGGACGGGCTGCGGCTGGACGTCCTCCATGTGCCGCTGGGCCCCGTGCTGGCGAACTGGCCTGCGGGATTACGGGTCGACCTGACGTTGCAGGGCGACGTCGTCCAGGCCGCGGAGGTCACCGCCGTCGACACCGCGGACGGCGCGTTCTGGGACGAGGGGCGGCGGGCGGCGTCCCGTCTCGACAGCGTCTCCCGGCTGCTCCGCGTGGCGGGCTGGGACGCGGCGGGCGAGCGCGCGGCCGTGCTGAGGGACGAGGCGCTGGGCGGGGTCCCGGACGATGTGCTCGCGAGCAGGTTCGCCCCGTTCGCGCGGAGGGTCGGACGGTCGCGGATCCTGCGCTGGATGACGCGAGGCGATGTGGAGCACCGTCTCGACGGGTGGTTGCGGGAGATCGGGGCCGCTCTGGACGGGAAGGCGACGCGGCCGCGTGAGCCTTGGGACGAGTCGTTGGCGATGCTGCCGTCGCTGCTCGAAGGGGCCGAGCTGGCCGAGGCGCGGCTGATCGTGGCGAGCCTCGACCCCGATCTCGGGACGGCCGCCGGTGGTTGAGGTGCTCGTCCTCGGTGCGGTGGCGGTGGCGGCGGCGTCGCTGAACGCGGCGTTCGCCGGGCATCGTCCCGCCGAGCCGTTCCACGAGGCGGCGCGGCTGCTGACCATGCAGCGGCGCGTCACGGCGAGCGCCGACCGGCTGCTGACCGGGGTCGGGGTGATCTCGCTGCCGGTCGCGGCGGCGCTCGCGGCCCTGGTGGTCCCGGTCGGCGGACACGTGGCCGTCGACGCGCCGGTCGGCCTCGTCTGGTTCAACGCGATGGAGGTCGTGGCCTGGGCGTCGGTGTGGCTGGCCGGCTGGGGCGTCAACTCCGCGTTCGCGCTGGTCGGCGGGTACCGGTTCATCGCGCAGGGCCTCGCGTACGAACTGCCGCACATGTTCGCGCTCATCACGGCGGCCCTGGCCGCGCACTCGCTGGACCTGCGGGTCATCGGCGAGGCGCAGGACGGACTGTGGTTCGCGGTCTGGATGCCGGTCGCGTTCGCCGTCTACCTGATCTCGGCCCTTGCGATGGCGTTCTGGGGGCCGTTCGGGCATCCCCTGGGCGGGGATCTCGCCGGGGGAGCGGCGCTGGAGTTGTCCGGGCCCGACCGGCTCGTCTTCCTGGCGGGACGGTACGGGCTGCTCACGGTGTCGGCGGCCGTCGCCGTCCCGCTGTTCCTCGGGGGCGGGTCGGGGCCGCTGCTGCCGGGGTGGGCGTGGTCGCTGGTGAAGACCGCCGCGGTGCTCGCCCTGCTGGTGTGGACCCGGCACCGGCTGCCGGTGCTTCGGATGGACCGGTTCATGACGGTGGCGTGGACGGTCCTGATCCCGGCCACGCTGCTGCAGATGCTCGTCGTCGGGCTCGTCGTCGTGTGAGGAGGGGGACCGTGGAGGCCGTCGCGTTCTGGGTGCTCGCCCTCGCCGCCGTCGGGTCCGGCGTCGCGGTGTTCGTCGTCGGCTCGATGGCGCGGGCGACGTTCGCGCTGCTCGCCTCGTTCCTGTGCGTCGGGGCGGAGCTGCTGCTGATCGGCCTGCACTACCTCGGCGTGCTGGTGATCCTGATGATGATCATGGAGATGCTGGTGATGGTCGTCTTCATGGTCGCGTACATGATGAATCCCGCGGGCCTGATGCCGATGACGATGCTGCACAACGAGCGCGGCGCGTTCGCCATCTCGGGCACCGCGTTCGCGGCCCTGGCCGTGGGGATCTTCGCGGTTCCGTGGCCGGCGCGGGCGGGGAACCCGCCCCGCGATCCGACGTTCGCGCTCGGCGAGTCGATCATGGGGTCGAAGATGCTGGTCATGATGGTGATCGGCATCGCCATCCTGGCCACCATGATCGCGACCGTCGTGCTGGCCGCGCACCGGGGACGCTACGACCGGGACGGCGCGTCATGACGCTTGAGACGTTCCTTCTCCTCGCCGCAGCGCTGTTCTGCGTGGGGCTGTTCGGCGCGCTGTCGCAGCAGTCGATCGTGATGCTGATGATGGGCCTCGAACTCATGATCAACGGGATCGTCGTCGCCGGGGCCGGGTTCTGGTACTGGGTGTCGCCGGGCTCCGCCGACGGGCAGGTCCTCGTGCTCGTCGCCATCACCGTGATGGCGCTGGAGATGGCGATGGGGTTCGCCGTCGTCACGGCGCTGTTCAGGGCCCGTGATGTCGACTTGACCGATGACGCGGGTGATCTCAAGGGATGAGCTTCTCGCTGTTGCCGGGGTGGCCGGGCGGGCTGGCGGTGGACGGGCTGTCCGCCGTCCTCGTCGCGACCCTGGCCGCCGTCCTGGTCGCGGTGCTCATGTACGCGGCGGGCGAAGGGTACGGCGCCCGGTTCTACGTCCTGATGCTGCTGTTCGCGGCGGCGATGCTGGTCACGGTCACCGCGACCGACCTCCTGTTGCTGCTGATGGGCTGGGAGGTCATGGGCGCGATGTCGTACGCGCTCATCGGCTACGTGTGGTCGGACAGCGAGCGGATGCAATCGGCGGACGTCGCGTTCCTCACCACCCGGGCCGCCGACATGGGTCTCTACGCGGCGGCGGGATTCGCGGTCGCCGGGGCGCATTCGCTGGAGTTCGACGCGCTGGCGCAGGCCGGCGCGCCCTGGCGGGATCTGATCGCCGCCGGTGTCGTGGTGTCGGCGCTGGGCAAGTCGGCGCAGCTTCCGTTCTCGTTCTGGCTGTCGCGGGCGATGGCGGGACCGACCCCGGTGTCGGCCCTGCTGCACTCGGCGACGATGGTCGCCGCCGGCGCCTATCTGCTTATGCGCCTCCATCCCCTGCTCGACGCCACCGGCTGGGCCGACACGGTGGTGTGCTGGGCGGGTGCGCTGACCGCGCTGGTGCTGGGCGCGGTCGCGCTCGCGCAACGGGAGCTGAAGCAGGTTCTCGCCGCATCGACGTGTGCGCAGATCGGGTTCATGGTGCTTGGCGCCGGGGCCGGATCCGTGGGCGCCGGGACGGCGCATCTCGTCGCGCACGCCGCGGTGAAGAGCCTGCTGTTCCTGGGCGCGGGACTATGGCTGAGCGCGCAGCGGACGGGACGGCTGGTCAAGGTCACGTTCGGGGTAGGGGCGCTCGCGCTGGCGGGCGTCCCGCCGCTGTCTCTGTGGGTCACGAAGGACGAGGTGCTGACGGTGGCCGGCGACCGGTCGGCGGGCCTTCTCGCCGTGGGGTTCGCCGCCTCCGTGCTTTCGGCCGCCTATGCCGCGAAGGCGCTGCTCATGGTGGTGCGTCCGGCCGAGGGCCCGGTTGCGCGGGTGCCTTGGCCGCAGCGGGTTCCGCTGGTCGTGCTCGCCGCCGCCGCGTGCGTGCTCGGGGTCGCGGGTCTTCGGACGGGAGTGCGGCCCCATGTCTGGGAAGCCGTCCTCTCCGGGGTCCTCGCGGTGATCACGGTGGGGGTCGTCGTGGCCGTCCGGCGGGTTCCGGAACCGGCCTGGGCCGTGAACTGGCTCCACCTGGAGCGGGCCGTCGTCGCCGGGACGGTGCATCCCGTGTTCGCGCTGGCGCGGGCGCTGGCCCGGTTCGACGACCGGGTCGTGGACGGCGCCGTGCGGGGCGTCGCGCGGGGCGGGCGGTGGACGGCCGGGCTGGCCGGACGCCGTGTCGAGTTCCGCGTGGACGGCCTGGTCGCCGTCGTCGGACGCGCCGCCCGGGGCCTCGCCGCGCTGGCCCGCCGTCCGCAGACCGGGCAGCTTCACACGTACTACGCGCAGGCCGCCGTGGTGCTCGTGGTCCTCGTCGTCGTCGCCGTCCTGGCCGGGTGATCCGTGCTCACACTGGTGATCTTCCTGCCGCTGGCGGCCGCGCTCGCGCTGCCGGCCGTCCCGCGCCGCGCGGTGCCGTGGACGTGGATCGGCGTCACTGTCGCCGAGCTGGCGCTGATCGTGGCGATGTGGATCGCGCACGGCACGGGCGGCGGGGTCTCGTTCGAGGCGAACGTGCGGTGGATCCCGTCCGTCCGCGCCGGCTACCACGTCGGCGTGGACGGGCTGTCGCTGCCGCTTCTGACCCTGACGGCCGTACTGTTCGCCGCGTGCGCGCTGTACTCGCTGCGGCACACCGACCGCGTCCGGGCGTTCGCGGCCCTCTTCCTGTTCCTGGAGACGGTCTGCGTCGGGCTGTTCGCTTCCCTCGACCTGCTGCTGTTCTTCGTCTTCTTCGACCTGTCGATCGTCGGCATGTACTTCGTGATCCTGGTGTGGGGGCACGACGACAGGACGCGGTCGGCGCTGAAGTTCTTCCTCTACACGTTCCTGGGGTCGCTGGTCCTCCTGCTGGGGTTCATCGGCCTCTACCTGGGCGCCGACCCCCACACGTTCGACATGGTCGAACTGACCCGCACGCCCCCGCTGGAGGGGTCACCGGGGCTGGCGGCGCTCACGCTCCTGGCCGTCGGGATCGGACTGGGGATCAAAACGCCGGTCGTCCCGTTCCACACCTGGCTGCCGCCCGCGCACACCGACGCGCCCGCCGCCGGGTCGGCGATCCTCGCCGGGGTCATGCTGAAGATGGGCACCTACGGGCTCGTCCGCATCGCGATGCCGATGCTGCCGGACGCCTGGCGCCGCTACGCCCTCGTCATGCTGATCGTCGGGCTGGTCAGCGTCCTGTACGGGGCGCTCGTCGCGCTCGCGCAGGACAACGTCAAGCGGCTCGTCGCGTACACGTCCGTCAACCACATGGGCTACATCGTCCTGGCGCTTGGCGCCGCCGGATACGCCGCCGGCGACGCCGACGCCCGGCGGCTCGCGGTGACGGGGGCGGTCACGCAGATGGTCAGCCACGGCCTGGTGACCGGTGCGCTGTTCCTGCTGTGCGGGGTCCTGTACGACCGGGCGGGCAGCTACGACATCGGGCGGTTCGGCGGCATCGCGCGCACCGCGCCCGTCTACTCCGGCCTCATCGCGGTCGCCGCGTTCGCGTCGCTGGGGCTGCCCGGCCTGTCCGGGTTCATCGCCGAGTTCCAGATCTTCGCGGGGACGATCGGCAGCGGCACCACGGCGACGGCGGTGGCCGGTGCGCTCGCCGTCCTCGGGATCCTCATCACCGCCGGGCTGTTCCTGCGCGTCCTGCACAAGGTCGTCACCGGCCCGCCCGGCGCACTGACCTCCCAGGTCACGGACGTGCGGCGGCCAGAACTCGGCGCGCTCGTCCCGCTGCTGGCGCTGTCGCTGGCCATCGGCGTCGCGCCGCGCCCCCTGCTCGACACGATCGAGCCGCTGTCGGCGGCGATCGTCGGCCTGGTGGGCCGGTGATGAACGAGAACCCGGCCGACCTCGCGCCCGAGCTGTGCGTCCTCCTCGCCGCCGTGCTCGGCCTGGTCAGCGGGCTGTTCCTGCCCCGCCGGGGGCAGTGGCGGGTCGCGTTGATCTGCGCGGCGGGGCTCGTGGCCGGGCTGGCCGTCGCCGGCGTCGACGCGTCCCGTCCCGACCTGATGGCGTTCGACGCGTTCGACGTCGACCCGATCACGCACGTCACCCGGATCGCCGTCCTCGGCTCGACGCTGCTCGTCATCGCCCTCGCCGCCGGGCGGATGCGCGGCCATCCGCGCGAGAGCGAGCACTACGTCCTGATCATGTTCTCGGCGCTCGGGACGATGGTGCTCGGCGCGTCGTCCGACCTCCTCGTCCTGGTCGCCGCGTACCTGCTGGCGAGCATCCCCGCGTACGCGCTCGCCGGGTTCGGCAAGGACGCGCCCGGCACCGAGGCCGCGCTGAAGTACTACCTGATGGGCGCGCTGCTCGGCGTCGTGATGCTCGGCGGCGTCACGCTCCTGTCCGGCGTCGGGCGCGGCACGGCGTACCCGGTGCTGCGGGAGGGCCTCGCGGACGCCCCGCGGGCGGCGGTCGCGGCGGGCGTCGTCGCGCTGCTCGCCGGGCTGCTGTTCAAGGCGGGCGCCGTCCCCGGGCACTTCTGGGTCCCGGACGTGACCGAGGGCGCGCCCCCGGCCGTGGCCGCGTTCGTCACGACCGTCCCCAAGATCGGCGCCTTCGCGGCCCTCTACCGGATCGGCGCCGACGCGCTCCCGCCGGACGCCGCCGGCTGGCCCGCGCTCGTCGCCGTGATCGCCGCGGCCACGATGACGCTCGGCAACCTCGCCGCGTTCGGGCAGGACAACGTCCGGCGGCTGCTGGCGTACTCGACCGTCAGCCAGGCGGGCTACCTGCTGATCCCGGTCGCCATGGCGGGACGGACTGATCTCGCGCAGCCCGCGCTGCTGTTCTACGTCGCCGCGTACGCGGTGACGAACGCGGGCGCGTTCGCCGTCGTCCTCGCCACCGGACGCGACGACCTGGCGGGATACACCGGCCTCCTGCGCGGCTCGCCGCTCGTGGGCCTCTCGCTGGTCGTCTGCCTGCTCGGCTTCATCGGGACGCCGCCGACCGCCGTGTTCGTCGGGAAGGTCCTGATGTTCGGCGCCGCCCTCGACGGCGGTTACGCCTGGCTCGCCGTGGTCGCCGCCGTCAACACCGTCGCGAGCGTCTTCTACTACCTGCGGTGGATCGTCCCGATGTTCGGACGCCTGGACGGCCCGCCGCCGCGTCCGGCACGCGGCGCCTCCGCGGTCGCCGTCGTGGCCGCGGCCTTCTCCGTGGCGCTGGGCGCCGGCAGCGGCATCGCGCTCGCCGCGTCCTGACCCCCGCGCTCAGGTGGACGGGTTCCCGATGACCGGGAGGGTGATCCAGGACGGGCGGGAGGCGTCGTGGAAGACCGTGTGCTCGGCGCGGGTCATCGCCGGGTGCCGGTCGAAGCGCGGGAAGTTGGACGAGGCGATCTGCACCCTGATCCGGTGCCCGGCCCTGAACGTCTGGCTGGTGGCGACCAGGTCGATCTCGTGCCGGGACTGGCCGCCGGGAGAGCGGACGATGCCGTCCAGCACGTTCATCGCGCGGCCGTCGGGCCACACGTCGACGAGCTTGGCCGTCCAATCGGCGCCGGTCGCGGACGTCGCGGCGTGCAGGACGGCCGTGACCGGGCCGGTGACCTCCACGTCCCGGTCGAGGACGGGCGTGGTGAAGCAGAGCACGTCGGGACGCGCCTCGACGGCCCGCTGATCGCGGGGGCCGACGTTGACCGGGTCGTGCAGCAGCAGTTGCCCGCCATGCGTGGGGACGGGGTCGGCGGGGTCGTGCACGAACCGGGAGGGGGCCGCGTCCCCGTCGGGCACGTCGGGGGACAGGGAACCGTCGGGGTGCAGGTAGTAGCGGGTGTCGGCCGCGCCCGGCGGCGGCCAGGCCCCGGCCTCCCGCCAGACGTCGGCGCCCATCGTGAAGTACCTGACCTTGGGGCCTTCGGTGTTCCCCTTGAGGAACTCCAGCTGTGCACGCTCCAGCAGCGCGGACTGCGCGGAGGCGGCATGACCGAAATGGAGTTCGCCGACGCCCGCCATCTGCGACATGTGCGTCCACGGTCCGATGATGAGACGTCCGCCGGGGATGCGGCTGTAGTTCTCCAGGGTTCCGCGCAGAAAGACGTCGAACCATCCGGCGGTGTGCAGGACGGGAACGCCGATCCGGTCGTGGCGCAGGGTCTCGGCCACGGCCGTCCAGTAGGAATCGCGTTCCGGGTGGTCGACCCAGTCGCGCCAGAAGGGGAACGCGTCCGCGACACCGGGCGCGTCCCGCAGCGGGACGGCCGACATGGCGGCGCCCGGATCGGCCAGTGCCCGCATCAGCGCGCCCAGGCGGGCCCCGGCGTCCTCGCCGGCCGCCATGTCGTGCAGCGCCCCCAGGAGACCTTGGGTGGCGGCCCAGAAGAACGCCGAACCGAGCGCGAACGCACCTCCGTGGTAGTTCAGCCCGTCGTAGAAGTCGTGCGGGGTCATCGTGGCGACCACGGCCTTCAGCGCCGCGGGCCGCTCGGACGCGAGCTGGAGCGCGCATCCGGCCGGGTAGGAGGTGCCGGCGGCGGCGACCTCGCCGTTCGACCACGGCTGCGCGGTGATCCAGTCGACGGTGTCGGCGCCGTCGCGGCCCTCGTCCGCCCAGGGCGTGAACTCGCCGTCGCTGCCGCCCCTGCCCCGGCAGTGCTGAAGCACGACCGCCATCCCGGCCCGCAGGTACGGCGTCACCGGCACCGAGCGGAACACCGGCTCCCCGTACGGGTTGCGGACCAGGACGGTCCGGTGCCGCCCGTCGCCGGCCGGCCGGTGCACGTCCGCGCGCAGGACGGTCCCGTCGCGCATCTCGATCGGCTGGTCCAGGACGGTGACGGACGGCAGGGCGGGACGGTCGAGCTTCGTCACGATGGCCTCGCTCTCCAGGGCAGGGTGCGGCCGACGTTAGGCAGCTGTGCTCCGGCAGTCAATTAACTGACGACCTTTGAGGCGGGCGCGTCCTGGAAGCGGGGCGCCCGCATGTTCACCAGGCTGTCGAGCTTGTGGATCCGCTCGTCGTGCCCGATCTGGCGCAGCAGGTCGGCGACCGAGCCGTACTCGCCGTACTCGGCGGCGTACGTCGTGGGCGCGGGCACGTACTCCAGCTCCGGGTGCGCGGCCACGTACGACATGTACTCGTGCTCGGCGTGGTCCTCGAAGTCGGCGTTGAGCCGGTAGCTCAGCTCCGGCCGCACCAGGAACAGCAGCCACGACACGTGGTAGTAGAAGAACGCCACGAGCCAGGGCGCCAGCCGGTGCAGCACGAAGGACTGCTTCAGCCCGTCGCGCTGGACGAGGTCCTGGAGGATGAGCAGGTGCCACTGCTCGTTGTCCTGCTCCTCGCGGGTCTCCACGATCCGCTCGTACACGCGCTTGGCGAGCGCGGAACGGCGGCGGTGCCGCGACAGCGAGAAGTAGCCCATCCGCTCCCACGCCTGGTAGGGGACGCGGGCGATGAACTCCAGCATCGCGAACTTCACGAACGTGCCTTCGCGGCCGTAGACGAGGTCCATCTGCTTGAACAGCATCCGGGCCGGCAGCCCGTACTTCAGGCGCGGGCTTTCGAGGGTCTCGATCTGGGCGGCGCGCAGCTGCGTCGGGGACAGCTTCGGCGGGCCGGCGTGGACGGGGGACTCGGGGCGGGTGAGGGTCTGCGTCGTGTTCGTCATGCCGATGATGCTGCGTGTACGGCATGGGCCCGGGCATCGGCCGCTGAGAGACACCTGATCTACGGCGCTCCGCTCACGGCCTCCCTGCTCCCGTACCGCCTCGGGCGTAGGGGACGCCCCTGAGACCGTCTAAGGGACGTAAGGATGATCGGCGCCGATCGGCGGCGTCAGCGGCCGGGACCGCCGTCGAACCACTCGCCCGCGGACCGGCTCTGCGGAGGCACCGCGGGCTCCGCCGGCGGCGTCGTGCTCCGGGCCTCCGCCTGCCGCCGCGAGCGGATGCGTTCCTGCATCGCGGCCTCGACCCGGATCTCCTCCTCGCTCGGCGCCATCGCGATGATGATCAGCAGGATGATCGACACGCCGCCGACACCGCCCATGAGCGGCAGCAGGAAGTCGACGGGACGGGCGCCGGTGGGTTCGGGCATGCCCGCGTGCATGGTGATCTGCATGGCCGCCATGCCGGTGTAGTGCATCCCGGTCACCGCGACACCCATGATCGCGGCGGCGCCGGTGGTCGCCCACATGCCCTTGACGCGGATGCTGAACCAGAGTGCCGCCGTGGCCGCCACCAGGGCGATCAGCACCGACAGCGCGACGACGGCGGGCCGGTAGCCGATGTGCCCGGACATGTTCATCGCGGTCATGCCGGTGTAGTGCATGCTCGCCACGCCGGCGCCCATGATGACGCCGCCGGTGATGATCACGGGCGCGCGGGGGCCGCCGAAGCCGACGATGAACAGCCCGATCGCGACGACCACGATGGAGGTCGCGCAGCTCAGCAGCGTGAGCGGCACGTTGTAGCGGATCTCGTGGCCCTCGATGGTGAAGCCGAGCATCGCGATGAAGTGCATCACCCAGATGCCGGTGCCGCCGATGGCCAGCGCGGCGAGGGCCAGCCAGGACGCGCGCGAGCGGCCGGTGGAGGCCCGGGCGCGGGTCGTGCACAGCAGGCCGAGGAGCGAGCCGATGAACGACATGAGGTAGGCGGGCACGGGCGTGACCAGCCCGTAGGAGAAGTGATGGACCTCCGACATTACGGTCCCCCCGTAAGTGAGTTCTGACTAGCCCGCGGCATCCTAGTGGATCTAGCAGCACAAACAGGAGGGAGGGGGGCGAAAGGGCCAATTAATGCCGGATGGAATTTCAGCCGGCGGCCTGCCCGGTACTCCGGGAGCGAAGTTCCGGACGTCCCTGCCGATCAGATCAGCAGACCGTTTTCGGCGGCGAGGTCCAGCGCCGCCTGGGCGGCGGGGGCGAGGAGGTGGCGTTCCGCGCGGCCGATGTAGACGTATTCGTCCACCTCCCCTGCCGGGGCCATCGCGCCCCGGTAGGCGGCGGTGAAGCACGCCATGCGGACGTGGGCGAAGTCGGGCTGGTCATGGGCGGGCGCGCGGACTACGCCCAGCTCCCGGAAGGACGTCCGGTCGAGCTCCAGTTCCAGTTCCTCCCGCACCTCGCGCGACAGGGCCGACCAGTCGTCCTCGCCCGGCTCGCGCTTGCCGCCCGGGAGGTAGAGGAGGTCACGGCCGCGCGAGCGGACGGCCAGCATCCGCCCGTCCGACACCTGGATCCAGGCCACCACATCGAGGTCTTCCACGGTGAGCAGTCTCCTACAGGCGGTGCAGCGTGACGGTCTCCGCACCCGCGAGGCCGAGCGCCTCGGCGGCCGACCCCCGGTTGACCGCCAGGCCGAGCCGGCCGGACGAGTCGATCCAGAGAAGCGGTTCGCCGGGGGCGACGCCGCCGAAAGTCTCCTCGAACGTGACCCGTGCGGAACCGGGGGCCGGAAGTGTCCACACGACCTCCAACGGCGTCCCGTGCGGGAGGGGACCGAACGCGGCGGTCAGGTCCTCCGGCTCGGCGCCCAGGATCAGGCTCCCGAACCGGTCGGTGTAGAGCACCGGGGCGGTCAGCTCCCCGTCGCCGACCACCGGGGACGGGACGTCCAGCGGCAGCGGCCCGACCGGGGACCCGAGGTCGGACACGCCGACGCCGGCGGCGATGTGCCCGGCGGCGGGGGAGAAGATGTCGCGCCCGTGGAAGGAGGCCGACACGGCGGGCAGCCGGTACGCGGGGTTCTCCAGGGCGTGCGCCCGGACGATCCCGCCCAGTTCCGCGGCGGCCGGGACCAGCAGGCCGTTGTCCGGGCCGACCAGCACGTCCCCGCGCCCCGTCTCGATCGCGACCGGGCGGCGCGCCGTGCCGACGCCCGGGTCGACGATCCCCACGTGGACGCCGACCGGAAGGTACGGGAGCGCCTGGCGAAGCAGCATCGCACCCTCACGGACCCCGAACGGGGTGATCTCGTCGCTGAGCACCAGCACGTTCGCCGCCGGCGCGATCGTGTAGACGACCCCGGCGCAGATCGCCGTGTAGGCGGCGCCGAAGTCGGTCGCCAGGCTGACGAACGGGCGGCTGTCCGGCATGCGGCGAGCCTATCGGGCGGCCCTCGTATGCTTCGGACGTGCGCGCCGAAGCCCTCGACCCCGTCCTGCTGCGGACCTTCGTCGCCGTCGCCGACCTCGGCTCGTTCACCGCCGCCGCGGCCGCCGGGGGCTACACCCAGTCCGCCGTGTCCCGGCAGATCGCGGCGCTGGAGTACGTCTGCGGCGTGGAACTGTTCGCGCGCGGCGCCCGCGGCGTCCGCCCGACCCCCGCCGGGGAGTACCTGCTGCCGCACGCGCGCGGCCTCCTCGACCGGCTCGCCGACACCGCCCGCGCGCTCGACGGGCTGCGCCGCCTCGACACCGGGACGCTGCGGCTCGGCGCCTTCCCCACCGCCAACGCCGCGCTCGTGCCCCGCGCGCTCGCCCGGTTCCGGGCCCGCCATCCGGGCGTCCGGCCGGTGCTGCGCGAGGGGACGACCGAGCGGCTGCTGCCGATGCTGGAGGCCGGCGACCTCGACATCGCCGTGGTCAGCACGCACAAGCTCCCGTCCATCCCCGCCGGGGACCTGGTGACGTTGGCCGACGACGCGTTGCTCGTCGCGCTGCCGAGCGGCCACCGGCTCGCCGCGCGCCGCCGCGTCGCGCTCGGCGACCTCGCGGACGAGCCGTGGATCGTGGCCGACGACCCCGAGGCCATCGCCGCCCTGCGCGCCCGCTGCGAGGCCGCCGGGTTCGTCCCGCAGACGCCGCTGCGGGTCGCCGAGTGGATCTCCAAGCTCGGGCTGGTCGCGGAGGGGTTCGGCGTCACGCTCGTCCCGGCGCTGGCCGCGTCGGCGGCGTCGCGGGACGGCGTCGTCCTGCGCGCCGTGACGTCCGGCCGCCCGCGCCGGTCGGTCTACGCGGCGGTCGGCCGCCACGCGCGCAGGTCCCCGCCCGTCACGGCGTTCCTGGCGGACCTCCGCGACGTCGCCGAAGCCCTAACGGGGGACGGCGGCGACGACCTCCACCTCTAGGAGGGCGTCGGGGTGGAACAGGCGCGGGACCTCGACGGTCGTGCTGGTCGGGGGAGGGCCGGTGAAGTACCGCGCGCGGACGGCGCCGTACTCCCTGCGGAGGTCGAGGTCGGTGAGGAACGACCGGATGTTGACGACGTCCGCGAAGCCCGCCCCGTGCGCGGCGAGGATCCGCTCCAGCAGCGAGAAGACCACCTCCGACTGGCGGGTCATGTCGCCCGGCGCGTCCACCTTGCCGTTGTCGTCCAGGGCGATCTGACCCGACACGTACAGCATCGGGCCCTGGGTCACATGGGCGGTGTGGGAGTACGCGGGGTTCGGCGGTGCGGGAACCGTTGCGGGATTGCCGAGTGTGACGCGCATCTGGGACGTCCTCCTGGTGTGGTCTGCGAGTGCGATCAGGTCGTGGTCCGCCAGCCCGTCGTTGAGCGCGGCGTCCACGCGGGCTCGGGCCGCGGAGAAGACGCCGGGCGGGTGGGCGCCGTCCAAGGCGAGGGCGAGATCCTTGGCCGCGAGGGCGAGCGTGAAGCGCGGCGGGTCGCCGGCGGTGCTCTCCTTCAGGCGGCGGGCCTGCGGGCTGAGGCGGGACAGGGCGTCCAGGACGAGATCGGTGTCGACGCCCAGCCGGTCGGCGGCGGCGAGGGCCTCGCCGAGGACCGCGACGTTCGCGACGAGCACGCCGTTCACCACCAGCTTGAGCGCTGCGCCCGAGCCTGGCGGGCCGACGTGCCGGACGCGCCCGAGCGATTCGAGGGGGCCGGTGCAGCGGGCCAGGTCCGTGTCCGTGCCGCCCGCGAAGATCACCAGTTCGCCGGCCTCCGCCTGCGGGACGCTCCCGGAGACGGGTGCGTCGACGTAGCCGGCGCCCTCGGGCAGCCGGCTCCGGATGCGGCGGACCGCGTCCGGGCCGATCGTCGACATGTCGGTGATCACCGCGCCCGGCTCCAGGGCCGGGACCGCTCCGCCGGGGCCGAACAGCACGTCCTCGACGGCGTCCGCGTCGGTGAGCATCGTGATCACCAGCTCCCGCCCCGCGACGGCCTCGGCGGGCGTGTCGCGGACGGCGGCGCCGGCCCCCGCCGGCGGTGCCGCTCTGGCGGGCGTGCGGTTCCATACGGTCAGGTCGTGGCCGGCGGCGAGCAGCCGGCCGGCCATCGGGACGCCCATGCGTCCGAGTCCGAGAAAAGCGATTCGTGTCATGGCGTGCTCGACGCTAGGCGCCGGACGGCCATGTCACCAGCGAAGGTTTGGCAGAGTGGCCATGCGG
This sequence comes from Spirillospora sp. NPDC048819, assembly GCF_040650055.1. Classification (NCBI taxonomy): domain Bacteria; kingdom Bacillati; phylum Actinomycetota; class Actinomycetes; order Streptosporangiales; family Thermomonosporaceae; genus Spirillospora; species Spirillospora sp. NPDC048819. The sequence continues at coordinate 115,776 of NZ_JBEZGN010000029.1, forward strand.
ATCACGCATGGCTCGCCGGACCGGGGTCAGGTCCGGCCGAAGCGGCGGGACGAGGCGTCCTCCTGGGCCAGCCGGTGCAGGGCCGTCAGGACCTGTTCGTACAGGACGGTCGAGACCAGCAGGGAATGGACGGTCCGGGCGCGGGACGTCCCCTCGGCGACCCGGCCGATCTCATGGTCGGCGACATCGGTCGCGGCCTTCACGTACGGCCGCAGGTCCTTGAGCGTGATCGGGAAGCCGAGGCGGCGCAGCGCCACGAACGTGTGTGCGAGAAGATCACGGGCAGGGGCGCGGTCGCCGACGTTCCAGCCGAGCTCGCGGACGAGGGCGTCCACGTCCTCGCGGGCGGCGCGCCAGTGCGGGTCGTGCGGCGCGGCGACGTGCGGGCCGATGGCGTACTGGGTGGTGCCGAACAGCTCGTGCAGGCTGACGCGCTCGTCCTCGATCGCCGCGATGATCTGCTGGATCGCCGAGACCGGCAGGTCGCCGACCTCGCGCAGCGCGTTGATCAGCCGCAGCCGTTCCAGATGGCCCATGCCGTACTCCGACCGGGTCGCGCTCACCGCCGAGCCCTTCGGGAGCAGGCCCTCCCGGATGTAGAACTTGATCGTCTGGACCGTCAGGCCACTGCGATCACTGAGCTCGGAGATCTGCACCGCTGCACCCCCTCGACCGGACGTTCAACGCTATCCGGGTGGCCCGATTAGATACCGGCACTATCCAATGTCTGTCCGAGTTGCGGTGATTTTCGGGAAACCGGCCGCCGTGCGGAGGTGCTCGTCCAGCCGGATGCGGACCGTCACCGCCTCGCCGGGGGCGGCCTCGGCGACGGCGAAGCCCGCGAGCCGGGGCCTTCCGTCCGGTACGGCGTAAAGCCGGACGGTCTCGCGGCCCGGCCGGCCGCCGGTGTTGCGGACGGTCACCTCCGCCACGCCGTCCGAGACGGCGAGCGGCCCGTACTCCCACGTCGTGTAGCCGAGCCCGTGCCCGAACGGATAGGCGACCTGCCCGGACGCGTAGTGCCGGTATCCGATCTCGGTGCCTTCGGAGTAGTGCAGGGCGCCGTCGCCGGACGGGATCGGCGAGAGCACCCCCTCCTCGGACGCCGGGAACGTGGTGGGCAGCCGTCCGCCCGGCTCCGCCGCCCCGGTGAGGACGTCGGCGATGGCGTCGCCGCCTTCCTGGCCCGGCAGCCACGCCCACAGGACGGCGGCGACCTCGTCCCGCCACGGCATCAGGACGGGCGCGCCCGCGTTCACCACCACGACCGTGCGCGGGTTGGCGGCGGCGACGGCGGAGACCAGTTCGTCCTGGCGGCCGGGCAGGGCGAGGGACGTCCGGTCGAAGCCCTCGCTCTCGACGTCGTCGTTCGTCCCGACGATGACGACGGCGGCGTCGGCGTCGCGGGCGGCGGCGACCGCGGCGGCGAGATCGTCGTCCTCGGGCGGGTGCGGCTCGCGGTAGCCGAGGCCGAACACGGTCACGAACCGCCCGGGAGCGTAGGTGTGGCGCAGTTCGACGGGCACGGAGAGGCCGGCCGGCAGTTCGACCTCGACGCGGTGCTCGGGCGGACGCATCATCGCCTCGGCCGGGTCGCCGCGGTCGCGCGCCGGCGTCACCGCCGTGTACGTCCCGCCCATGCGCAGCTCGTATTCACCGGCACCGACGACGGCGAACGTGTGGACGCCGTCCTCGGCCGGTGTCACCTGCGCGCGGACGACGATCTGCGCCGTCCCCTTGGGAGGCCCTCCGAGAAGGACGAAATGGGCCGCCAGGCGGTGCTCGGAGCCGAGCAGGGCGCCATCGGCGTCGAGGAAGTCGAGCCGGACCCCGGGCTCGCCCGTCTCAGGGTCGGCCGCCAGGGCGATGGGCAGCGGGGCCAGCCGTTCGTGCGGGTGGACACCGGCATGGACGGTCAGTTCGGTGCCGTCGCCCAGCGCCCGACGCAGACCCTCCACCGGTGACACGACGTGCTCGGGGTTGACGTGCGCACTGCCACCGCCCTGGACGCTGAACTGGACCGCGTTCGGCCCGATCAACGCCAGCCTGCGGAGGCCGTCCAGCGGCAGCGCGCCGTTCTCGTTGCGCAGCAGCACGGCGGCCCTGGCGGCGGCGTCGCGCAACTGGGCGCGGGCGTCGGCGGGAGTCGTCACCGGCGGCGGCTTCGGGAAACCCTCAAGGGCGCCCACGCGCGCGGCCAGCCGCAGAACGCGCAGCACCTTGTCGTCGATCAGTTCCTCGGCGACCTCGCCGCCGCGGACCGCGTCCACCAGCCTGCCGCGCCACGGGCTGATCGGGAGGCCCGGCATCTCCAGGTCCATGCCCGCGTTGGCGCTCCGCACGGTCGAGCGGATCGCCGTCCAGTCGGACACCACCACGCCGTCGAAACCCCAGCGCCGCTTCAGCACGTCCGTCAGCAGCGGCCCGTTCTCGGTCATGGACGCGCCGTTCACCTTGTTGTACGCGGCCATCACCGCCCACGCGCCCGCCTTCACCGTCTCCTCGAACGGGCGCAGGTACAGATCGTCGAGCGCCTCGTCGCCGATGCGCGCGTCGTAGGACATCCGGGCGGTCTCGGAGTCGTTGCCGACGAAGTGCTTCACCGTCGCCGCGACCCCCGCCGACTGGACGCCCCTCACGAAACCGGCGCCGATGCGGGCGGTGAGCAGCGGATCTTCGGAGTAGTTCTCGAAGTGCCGGCCGCCGAACGGCGTGCGGTGCAGGTTGATCGTGGGGGCGAGCTGGACGTGCACGCCCTTGTCGCGCGCCTGGGCGCCGTTCAGCCGCCCGATGCGCTCGGCGAGCGCCGGGTCCCAGGTCGCGGCGAGCGCGGTGGGGCTCGGGAACAGCAGGCTCGTGTCGCGTTCGTCCCATCTGGTGCCGCGGACGCCGCTCGGCCCGTCCGACATGACGATCCGGCTCAGCCCGATCTTCGGGACGGGGCGCAGCGTCCAGAACCCGTCCCCGGTGAGCAGGTGGACCTTTTCCTCAAGCGTGAGCCGCCCGAGTCTCGCGCGCAGTCCAGTTTCGTCGATGGTCATCGGGGCTCCTCGGGACGGGGGTCAGGACGCGGTGCGGCGCATTCCCTCGGAGATCTTCTCGGCCGCCGCGGCGACCGGGGGAGCGTGCAGCCGGCCGGGGGAGCGGCTGAGGCGTTCGAGCGGACCGGACACCGACACGGCGGCGATCACCCGTCCGCCCGCGCCGCGGATCGGGGCGGACACCGAGCCGACGCCCTGCTCGCGCTCCCCGACGCTCTGCGCCCAGCCCCGGCGGCGGACGGACGCGAGCGTGGCGGCCTCGAACTTGGCGTTGCGCAGCCCCCGGTGGAGCCGGTCGGGCTCCTCCCAGGCGAGCAGGATCTGCGCGGCCGAACCCGCCGTCATGGGGAGCGCGGCGCCGACCGGGATGGTGTCGCGCAGGCCGCTGGTGCGCTCGGCGGCGGCGACGCAGACCCGGACGTCGCCCTGGCGGCGGAACAGCGAGGCGCTCTCGCCGGTGAGGTCGCGCAGGTGGGCGAGAATGGGCTGGGCGATCGCGAGGAGGCGGTCCTCGCCCGCCGCGACCGCGAGCTCGGCGAGCCTCGGCCCGAGGATGAAACGCCCCTGCGTGTCGCGGTGGACGAGGCGGTGGTGCTCCAGCGCGACGGCCAGCCGGTGCGCCGTGGGGCGGGCCAGCCCGGTCGTCTGGACGAGTTGCGCGAGCGAGGCCGGGCCCGCCTCCAGCGCGTTCAGAACGAGAACGGCTTTGTCAAGTACGCCGACTCCGCTAGAGTTGTCCATGTCTTGATATTGCCGTCTCGAAATTTGAGATGCAAGTCGAGGTGACCCGGACCACGGCGTCCCTGCGATCAGCACCGGACGCCGACGATCATTGACAGGTGAGGTGGGAGTGATGGGCCGAACACTGGCCGAAAAGGTCTACGACGCGCACGTCGTGCGGCGCGCCGAGGGTGAGCCCGACCTGCTCTACATCGACCTGCACCTCGTCCACGAGGTCACCAGCCCGCAGGCGTTCGACGGGCTGCGCATGGCCGGCCGCCCCGTCCGGCGCCCCGACCTGACGATCGCGACCGAGGACCACAACGTCCCGACGACGGACCTGCTGAAGCCCATCGCCGACCCGGTGTCGCGCACCCAGGTCGAGACGCTCCGCAAGAACTGCTCCGACTTCGGGGTCCGGCTGCACCCGATGGGCGACGACGGGCAGGGCATCGTCCACGTCATCGGCCCGCAGCTCGGCCTGACCCAGCCCGGCATGACCGTCGTGTGCGGCGACTCGCACACCTCCACCCACGGCGCGTTCGGCGCCCTCGCCTTCGGCATCGGCACCAGCGAGGTCGAGCACGTCCTCGCCACCCAGACGCTGCCGCAGGTCCAGCCGAAGACGATGGCCGTGACCGTCGAGGGCCCGCTGCCCGAGGGCGTCACCGCCAAGGACCTCATCCTCGCGATCATCGCGCGGATCGGCACCGGCGGCGGCCAGGGCCACGTCATCGAGTATCGCGGCGAGGCCGTCCGGTCGCTGTCGATGGAAGGCCGCATGACGGTCTGCAACATGTCCATCGAGGCCGGCGCCCGCGCCGGGATGATCGCGCCCGACGAGACCACGTTCGAGTACCTCAGGGGCCGCCCCCACGCCCCCCAGGGCGCGGACTGGGACAAGGCCGTCGAGTACTGGACGTCGCTGCGCACCGACGACGACGCGGTCTTCGACAAGGAGGTCGTGATCGACGCCTCCGAGCTGACCCCGTTCGTCACCTGGGGCACCAACCCGGGCCAGGGCCTGCCGCTCGGCGACTCCGTGCCCGACCCCGCGTCCTACGACGACCCCGTCCTGCGCCAGTCCGCCGAGCGCGCCCTGGAGTACATGGGCCTGACCGCCGGTACGCGGCTGCGCGACATCGAGGTGGACACGGTCTTCGTCGGCTCCTGCACCAACGGCCGCATCGAGGACCTCCGCGCCGTCGCGGGCGTCCTCAAGGGCCGCAAGGTCGCGGGCGGCGTCCGCATGCTGGTCGTCCCCGGCTCCATGAAGGTGAAGAAGCAGGCCGAGGAGGAGGGCCTGGACGAGGTCATCTCCGCGTCCGGCGCCGAATGGCGCGAGGCCGGCTGCTCGATGTGCCTGGCGATGAACCCCGACAAGCTCACGGCCGGCGAGCGCAGCGCCTCCACGTCCAACCGCAACTTCGAGGGCCGGCAGGGCCCCGGCGGACGCACCCACCTGGTGTCGCCCGCCGTCGCCGCCGCCACCGCCGTCACCGGCCGCCTCACCGCCCCTGCCGACCTGTAAGGAACCACGATGGAAGCGTTCACCACCTACACCGGGCGCGCGGTCCCGCTGCGCCGCAGCAACGTCGACACCGACCAGATCATCCCGGCGGTCTGGCTGAAGCAGGTCAGCCGCACCGGCTTCGAGAAGGGCCTGTTCTCCGGCTGGCGCGAGGACCCGGAGTTCGTCCTGAACCAGCCGCAGTACGACGGCGCGGGCATCCTGGTCGCCGGGCCCGACTTCGGCACCGGCTCGTCCCGCGAGCACGCCGTCTGGGCCCTGCAGCAGTACGGCTTCCGGGTCGTCATCGCGCCGCGCTTCGGGGACATCTTCCGTAATAACTCCACCAAGATGGGTTTGCTTCCGGTCATCCTCGCGGGCGAGCAGGTCGAGGACCTCCAGGGCCGGATCGAGAAGGACCCCGCCCTGGAGATCACCGTCGATCTGGAGAACCGCGAGGTCCGCTGGGACGGCCGGACCGCCTCGTTCGAGATCGACGACTACACCCGCTGGCGGCTCATGGAGGGCCTGGACGACATCGGCCTCACCCTCCGCCACGCCGACGCGATCAACGAATTCGAGTCGGACCGCACCCCCTGGTTCCCGGTCACGCTGTAGCGCGTCTCAGGGCCCGGATCGCCGTCCACGGACGGCGATCCGGGCCTTTTGCCGCCCCGGGTGGACCGTCGCGGACGGCGACGGGGGAGAATTCCCTAGGCGAAGACCCGTCCGACCTTTGGGGGCATCGAATTGAGCACGGTCCCGTGGACCGGGCCAGAGTGGGACGACCCCGCGTTGACCCTGCTCGCACGGCAGTTGCGTGACGCTCATCGGGCCGTCGCGCCGCTGCCGCCCGAGGACCGGCAGCGGCTCATCCGGCACCTGCTGGCGATCACCGACCTGGCGAAACGGGACGCCGGACTGGCCGCCCGCAGGCTGGAGACGTTCCTCGCCGATTTCCAAGAGACGCCCGACGTCGGTTAGCGTGCGCAGTGGCCGGATCCGGTCCGGTCACCCGGCGAGACGGGGGCGAGTGCGACAAAAACGCCAGCGACACGCCAACTCGTGCGTGCAGGTGATTGTGTCCATGCTGAGGGTCCCTTAGTTTCGTTCGGGCAAGGGGGGAACTAGAGGAGTAACCCATGAACAAGCGTGAGCTGGTCGACGCCATCTCTGACCGGCTGGGCAGCAAGAAGGCCGCAGCCGAGGCCGTCGACGCCATCCTGGAGGCGATCCAGACCGCGGTCGCCAAGGGCGACAAGGTCGCGATCACCGGGTTCGGTTCGTTCGAGAAGGCCGACCGGCCTGCCCGTACGGCCCGCAACCCCGCAACGGGCAAGACCATCGAGGTTCCCGCGACGTCCGTTCCGAAGTTCAAGGCCGGCGCGGACTTCAAGAACCTGGTGGCCGGAAAGAAGTAACCGCACAGCATCAGCGCCCGGGACCGTGCCAAGACGGTCCCGGGCGCTGGTGTGCAGGTGGCCCTCCTAGGGCGACGGCAGCGGGAACGTCGACAGCGTCACCACCGAGATCCGGTCGCCGTCCATCGCGAGGTTGACCCGCTGCCCGAGCCGCAGCAGCCGCAGCCCGCCGGCCGCGAACGCCTCCCCGTCGAACGGGAGTTCCGTCCCGTCGTCGAGCAGCACGCTCCCGGACCGGGTGGAAGCGTCGAAATCCTTCACCGTGCCCTGCATACCCCGAACCCTAGGCGAAAGCGGGGAGGCGGGAGGCGACGGCGGTGGTGCGGGGGCCGGCGCCCAGGGCGAGGGCGGCGCGGAGGTCGTCGGGGGTGTCGACGTCGCGGCGGACACTGTCGATGCCGGGCAGGAGGATCTCGCGGGCGCCGCGGGCGCGGTGGGCGGCTCGGGAGTCGGCGCCGAAGGCTGGCGAGAACGGGACGCCGGGACGGGCGGTGTACAGGGTGGTGCCGATGCCGGCCGCGTCCGGGACGAACGCCTCGGGGGCCCGGCCGGCGGCGTCGAGGACGCGCGCAAGTTCAAGAGGCCGCAAAGCGGGCAAATCGGCCGACAGTGCTCCAACGCCGGTGCCGGGGGCGAGTTCACGGCCGCGGCCCGCGCCGTGGACGAGCGCCGGGTTCAGCCCGGCGTCCGGAAGGTCGGGCACGACCAGGGCGCCGAGGGCCGCCAGATCGGCGGCGGGGAGAGGATCGTCGGTGACAACGATCACGGTGCGAACCCGGTCGCAGCGCAGTGCCGCGGCGACCGTGTCGGTCGCCACCGCCAGCGCGAGCGACTCGCGATGCGGGCCCGCCGCCGCGGACATGCGGGTCTTGGCCCGGGCCAGGACCTTCACCGGCACGACGAGCGACCATTGGGAGAATTCTGCGGTAGACATGGCGACTCGACACTATGCGCACGCACCCGCGACACTTGTGCACACCCCGCGTTCGTTCGGGGTCGGGACACCCCGCGTTCGCCTGGGGGACGGAGTGAGGAGGAGACGGGCATGAGCCACGGGTATTCGCCCGGGTGGCGGAAGCTCACGATCGTCATCCTGCGCCCGCTGCTTTACGGGCTGCTGAAGCGGGACTGGCGCGGCCGGGGCAACGTGCCGGGGGAGGGCGGCGTCATCATCGCCGCGAACCACATCTCCGAGGCCGACCCCCTCGCCCTCGCCCACTTCGTCTACGAATCGGGCCGCTATCCCGTGTATCTGGCGAAGTCGACGCTCTTCGACGTGCGGTTCGTCCGCAACGTCCTGCGCGGCACCGGCCAGATCCCGGTCCACCGCGACAGCGCCGACGCGGCCGCGGTCCTGAAGGACGCCGAGAAGGCCCTCGTGGACGGCGAGTGCCTGATGTTCTACCCGGAGGGCAGCTGCACCCGTGATCCCGAGCTGTGGCCGATGACCGGGCAGACCGGGGTGGCGCGGATGGCGCTGAAGACGGGCGCCAAGGTCGTCCCGGTGGCGACCTGGGGGGCGCACGAGCTGATGCCGTACAAGAAGGGCGAGCAGACCGGGCTGGCGGGGAGCCTGAAGAAGGGCTTCCACCCGCTCCCGCGCAAGACGATGAAGGTGATCGCGGGCCCGCCCGTCGACCTGTCGGAGTACGCCGGGCTGCCGCTCACCAAGGAGACGCTGCGGGCCGCCACCGACGACATCATGGCGGCGATCACCGGGCTGCTCGGCGAGCTGCGCGGCCAGGAGCCGCCCAAGGAACGCTACGACCACCACAGGGTCCTGGAGGAGCGGCGCCTGGCGGCCCGGGCGACCGGAGCCGGGGCGTTCCGGCCCGCGGTGCCCGAGACGGCGCGGCCGGGCGCCGGCGACCCGAAGGCGGCCGACTCGTGACGTTGCGCACCGCGGTGATGGGGGCCGGGTCCTGGGGGACGACGTTCACCAAGCTGCTGAACGACGCGGGCGGCGAGGTCGTCCTGTGGGGGCGCCGCCCCGAGGTCGTCGAGGCGGTCAACGAGCGGCACGAGAACCCCGACTACCTGCCCGGCGTCACGCTGCCCGAGGGGGTCCGCGCGACGCTCGACCCGGCGGAGGCCCTGGCGGGCGCCGACTTCGTGGCGCTGGCGGTCCCGGCGCAGACCCTCCGGCACAACCTCGGCGCCTGGGTGCCGCTGCTGCCGCCGGACGCGGTCCTCGTCAGCCTGATGAAGGGCGTCGAGATCGGCACGTCCCGGCGGATGTCGGAGGTCATCGGCGAGGTCGCGAACGTCCCCGCGGAGCGGGTGGGGGTGTTCTGCGGGCCGAACCTGGCCCGCGAGGTGGCGGGCGGGGAGCCCGGCGCGGCGGTCGCGGCCTGCGCCGACGAGGACGCCGCGCAGCGCCTCCAGGCCGCCACGATGACGCCGTACTTCCGCGTCTACACCTCCACCGACGTCGTCGGCTGCGAACTCGGCGGCGCGGTGAAGAACATCGTCGCGCTGTGCGTCGGCATGTCCGTCGGGCTGGGGTTCGGCGCGAGCACGCAGGCGCTGCTGATGACCCGCGGCCTCGCCGAGATCGCCCGGCTGGGCGCGGCGCTCGGCGCCGACGAGCACACCTTCGCGGGGCTCGCCGGGATGGGCGATCTCGTCGGGACGTGCATGTCGCCGCTGTCGCGCAACCGGACGTTCGGCGAGAACCTCGGCCGCGGCATGACGCTGGAGCAGGTCATCGCCGTCACCAAGCAGACCGCCGAGGGCGTCAAGTCGTCGGAGGCGGTGATGGAGCTGGCCCGCAAGCACAACGTGGAGATGCCGATCACGGAGGCGGTCACCGCCGTCCTGCACCACGGCATGCCGATCAAGGAGGCGGCCATCTCGCTGATCTCCCGCTCGCCCAAGCCCGAGCGGTACGGGCTGTGACGGCCGCGCCGCCGGGACCGCCTCGCCCGGCTCGCTCGTGGCCCGCCCGGGCTGATCACCGATAGGGTCGGACGTCATGTCCCAGGTTTCAAAGATCCGCGTGGCCGTCGTCTTCGGCGGACGCAGCTCCGAGCACGCGATCTCCTGCGTCACCGCGGGGGCCGTGATGGCCGCCATCGACCGGGACCGGTACGACGTGGTGCCGATCGGCATCGCCCGCGACGGGCGCTGGGTGCTGCCGCCCGGGGACCTGCGGCTCGCGATCGAGGACGGGCGGCTGCCGGAGGTGACCGCGAGCGGCGGTGTCCTCGCGCTGCCGTTCGACCCCGACAGCCGCGGCCTGATGGTCGTCCGGCCGGGCCAGGTCCCGGAGAAGCTCGGCGACGTCGACGTGGTGCTTCCGCTGCTGCACGGCCCCTACGGCGAGGACGGCACCATCCAGGGGCTGCTCGACCTCGCGGGCGTCCGCTACGTCGGCGCCGGGGTGCTGGCCAGCGCGGTCGGCATGGACAAAGGGTTCATGAAGCTCGTCTGGCAGGCCCGCGGCCTGCCCGTCGGCCCGTACGTCCTGGTCGGCGACCGGGAGTGGCGGCGCGAGCGCAAAGGCAAGATCGACGAGATCAAGGAGCTGGGCCTCGCCGGTGGCACACCGGTGTTCGTCAAGCCGGCCCGGGCCGGGTCGAGCATGGGCATCACCCGCGTCACCGACGAGGCCGGCCTGGAGGCCGCGGTCGAGGCGGCCCGCGAGCACGACCCGAAAGTGATCGTGGAGGCGGCGATCGAGGGCCGCGAGATCGAGTGCGGCGTCCTGCAGGGCATGGACGACGGCCCGGCCGAGGCGAGCCTGCCCGCCGAGGTGCTGATGGCGGGCGACCACGACTTCTACGACTTCGAGACCAAGTACCTCGACGGGACCACCAGCATGGCGATCCCGCCGGACCTGCCGGCCGCGCAGATCGAGGAGGTCCGCCGCATCGCCGTGCAGGCGTTCGACGCCCTCGACTGCGAGGGCCTCGCCCGCGTCGACTTCTTCCACACGCCGGACGGCCGCTGGATCCTCAACGAGATCAACACCATGCCGGGCTTCACCCCGGCCTCGGCGTTCCCGCAGATGTGGGCGGCGACCGGGCTGGACTACCCGGCGCTGGTCGACCGGCTCATCCAGACCGCCGCCAAGCGCTCCACCGGCCTGCGCTAGTTCATTTTCACAACGCGCACTAGTCGAACGGCAGCCATGCCATGTTCTTCAGCGTGGCGGCGTCGGTGGCGCGGGTGCCTTGATCGGAGAACGTCCAGAGGGTGCCGCCGACGATCAGCGAACGGCGGATGCCGGTTCCGCGATACCTGCCGGGATGCCGGACGGTCCCCGCCTCGGTGATGGACGAGCCGGTCACCTTGAGGGCCAGGGCCTCGCCGCCTCCGTCGCTGCGGCCGTTCACGGGGATGACGGTGAGACCGGAGTCCGGCCAGTACAGGAAGGCGTGCGGCTCGAACTCCGCCTGCGATCGCGCTCCGGGCAGCTTGTAGTCGCTGATCCGGCGGGGTTCGCCGGAGACGTCGAAGAGGGAGACCTGGAGGCCGTTGGTCCGCCCGGTGAGGTCGGCGTCCTGCCCGACGCCGAGGAGTCTCCCGTCCCCGGTGGGATGCAGGTACGCCGAATAGCCGGTGATCTTGAGTTCGCCGGTGAGGCGGGGGCGGCGCGGGTCCTTCAGGTCGAGCGCGTACAGCGGGTCGGTCTGCCGGAACGTCACGACATATCCGGTGGTGCCGATGAACCGGACGGAGTAGATCCGCTCGCCCTTGCCGAGGCCGTCGATGCGTCCGATCTGGTCGAGGCGGGAGCCGTCCTGTGCGAGGACGTAAACCGAACTCTGCGACGGCTTGTCCTCCCGGGCGAACTGGCCGGTGGTCGTCGCCAGGCGCAGCTTCCCATCGTGCTCCGACATGGAGTACTGGTTGAGCAGGGAGCCCTTGACCGAACCCGACGCCACATAGCGGGGACGTCCTGTTCCGCTGACGTCGAACTTGTACACGTCGGTGCGCGCCTCAGGGCGCTTCTCGCGCGGCCTCCACATGGGCGGCTGCGGCGGAGTGCCGGTCACGTACAGGCTCTTCCCGTTGCCGTAAACGGTCGAGCCGTCGGCGGTGACGCCGATCGCCTGCGGGTCGCCGAGCCCCTTGGACAGGTCGAACGTCAGGACGCTCAACATGCTCGAACCCGCGTACGAGGACGGGCGGCTGACCTGGTCGCAGGGCGTCCGGTACTTCGTCGCCGGGCCGCCGTTCCCGTCGTCCACCTGGAAGGCGGGGAGCCAGGCGTCGAGCGGCGCGGTGACCACGGCTTGCCTGTTGGCCTCGGTGGCCGCCTTCTCGCCGTCGCCGCCCGGGAAGCGGATGTCGGGCTGGGACCTCATCACGACCCGGACCGTCGAGCCGCTCTGCCGGGCGTCCAGGTAGTCGGCGTGGGTCGTCATGGTCCCGATGACCTTCGGGGCGCCGGAGACGTCGACGAGCGTCAGGCGCGTCGTGGGCCTCGGCGGCGTGGGGGGCCTGGGTGAGGCGGCCCCTCCGCCGGGGATCGCCCGGCGCTCGTAGGGGATCATCGGGGTCTGCTCGTCCAGGACGAGGACGCGGTCGCCGCTGAGCAGCAGCCGCCCGTCGCCGAGGAAGCCGGAGCCGGGCAGGTCCAGGGTGTGCGTGATCTCGCGCGTCGCGGGATCGATGACGGTGAGCCCGCCGCCGGCGAGCGTGACGATCCTGCGGCCGTCGGTCTTGACGAGGTCGGGCTCGTCTGCGGATCGCTCGTGGGCGTTCGTGGTGGAGTGCCGCGGCGGCTGCCCGGGGGCCGCCTCGGCCGCCTGCGGGCCCTTGCGCAGGGCCGTGCCGCCCTCCGGGAGTCCCCGCAGGACGGGCCCGTCGCTCAGCCCGAACGGGCCGACCCGGTCCGCCGTCGCCTGGCGCAGCTCCTTGTGCAGCGCAGCACAACTGTCGTAGGCGACGAGCCGAACCAGCGGTGCCTGAACCGGCCGGTCGGAACCACCGGGCGAACCGGCGCATCCCGCCGACCCGGCGAGGATCAGCAGCGTCGCGGCCGGGGCGAAGACGCGACCACGCATGGGTCTTGGACGCTCGCCCCGGACCCCGGGTTCCCGAGAATTCGGATTTAGTCTGATTTCTCCTTGCGGGCGCGCTTCTCGTGCTTGGCGATGAGGCCGTCGATCTGGACGCTCAGCCTGGACCCGAGCGGCCAGCCGACGTAGTGGGTCAGGAAGATGCCGATCTCGCGCAGCTCGTCCGGCGACAGCTCGCCGTTGGCCAGGGCCGCGGGGATCTGGATGTCGAGGACGTCGTTGAGTCCCTGACCGGCCAGGACGCCGATGAGGAGCATCCGCCGGTCGCGCATGCTCAGCCCGGGCCGCGTCCAGATGTCGCCGAAGAGATGGTCGACGGTGATGCCGAAGAAGTCACCGGGGGCGTCCCCGATCTCCCACCCGTAGACCCGGCGCATCATCTCCAGGCCGCGTTCGCGCCGCCCGTCCGTGTTCGCGGTGGGAGGCCCGCCTGCGACGCCCTCCGGTTCGCTCCGCTCAGTCATCGGCGTCTCCCATCGGGTCTACCGCCAGCCCCAGACCCGTGCCGAAGCGTTCGAGGGCGAGGCGGGCGAACGGGGCGTCCACGCCCAGCTCGCCGGCCAGTTCCAGGGCGAGGGTCAGGTCCTTCTCGCCGAGGTCCCGGGTGTGGCACAGGATGTCGTACAGGTCGTCGTCCGGCTTCATCGGCGCGGTCGTCGGCCGCAGCATGATCGAGCCGGCGCCGCCGGTGATCGCGTCGGTGTGCCGGACGACCCGCCCCAGCTTCCGCAGCGACACCCCCGACGCCTCCGCCAGCCGCTGCGCCTCCGCCGCCGCCGTGAACGACACGAAGTGCAGCAGGTTGCGGGCCAGCTTCGTGCGCGTGCCCGTACCGACCGGGCCCATGTGCAGGACGAGGTCGGCCCAGTCGCCGAACGGCTCCCGGCAGCGCTCGAACGCCGCGTCCGAGCCGCCGACCATGACGGCGAGGCTGCCCGCGCTCGCCCCCATGAACCCGCCGCTGACGGGCGCGTCCACGACCTCGATCTCGTAGCGGCGCGCCTTGTCGGCCAGCTCCTCCGCGGTCCCCGGGCGGATCGTCGAATGGATCGCGAGGACGGTTCCCGGACGGGCGCTGGCGAGGACCTCCTCGCCGACCTCCATCACCTGGCCGTCGTCCCGGACCATGATCGACACCAGCTCGGCGTGCGCGGCGACCTCGGCGACGCTCCTTGCCGCCCGCGCACCCGCCTTCACCAGCGGCGCCACGGCCTCGGCGCGGGTGTCGAAGACGGTGAGGCCCCGGCCGGTGAGATGCCGCGCCATCGGCGCGCCCATCTGCCCGAGCCCGATGAACCCGACGCTCATCCGTGTTCCCTGCGCGGGGTCGACCCCCCGCACCCCCCGGTTCGCTTCGCTCATGCCCTGAACACCTCGCCGCCGTCGACGTTGATGATCTGCCCGGTGACCCAGGCCGCCTCGTCCGACAGCAGGAACAGGCACATCCCGACGAGATCCTCGGGCGTGCCCATCCGCTTCAGCGCCATCTTGTCCTTGACGATCTTCTGCGACATGTTGCCCGGGACGACCGTGCGGTTGGCCTCGGTGTCGATCGGGCCGGGCGCGATGGCGTTCACCCTGATGTTCATGCTGCCCAGCTCATGCGCGAGCTGCTGCGTGAGCCCGTTGACCCCGACCTTGGCCAGCCCGTAGAAGCCGGAGTACTGCCACGCGGCCGTGGACGACTGGTTGACGATCGAGCCGCCCCCGCGAGCCTGCATGTGGGGGTAGCAGGCGCGCGCGCACAGCAGCGCGCCGTCCATGTTCACGGACATGAACTTCTTGTAGTAGTCCCAGTCGACGGTGAAGAGGAAGTCCAGCTTCATCGACCCGAAGATGGCGGCGTTGTTGACGAGATGGTCGATGCCGCCGAACCGCTCCACGGCCGCCGCCGCCATCGCCTCGACCGACTCCGGGTCGGACACGTCCGTCCGCACGAACAGGCCCTTGACGTCGTCGGCGACGGCCTGCCCGCGCTCGTCCACGTCGGCGACGACCACGGACGCGCCCTCGGACGCCAGCGCCCGCGCGTAGGCCTCCCCGATGCCCTGCGCGGCGCCGGTGACCACCGCGACCCTGCCCTCGAACCTCATGTCGTGCCCTCCGCGATCGCCTTGGTCTCCAGGTACTCCTCGAACCCGGCCACGCCCATCTCGCGGCCGATGCCGGACTGCTTGTAGCCGCCGAACGGGACGTCCGCGCTGTACCAGACGCCGCCGTTCACGCTGACCGTCCCGGCGCGCAGCCGCGCCGCGACCGCCCGGGCGCGCTCGACGTCGCCGCCGTGGACCGCTCCCGACAGCCCGTACGGCGAGTCGTTCGCGATGCGGACGGCGTCGTCGTCGCCGTCGTGCGGCATGATCACCAGGACGGGGCCGAAGATCTCCTCCCGCGCCGTGCGGGACTCGTTGGTCAGCCCGGTGACGAGGGTCGGCTCGATCCAGAAGCCCTTGTCCCGGCCGGCCGGGCGGCCGCCGCCGCAGGCGAACGACCCGCCCTCCTTCACGGCCAGCTCCAGATACCCCTCGATGCGGTCACGCTGTTTCGCCGAGATCACGGGACCGCAGATCGTCCGGTCGTCGCCCGGGTCGCCCGCGCCGAGCTTCGCCAGCGTGCGGGCCGTGATCTCCACGGCCTCGTCGTAGTCCTTGCGGGGCACGAGGATCCTGGTCGTGATCGCGCAGCCCTGCCCGGCGTGCGCGATCCCGGAGAACGCCGCGTACGAGCAGGCGGCCTTCAGGTCGGCGTCGTCCAGCACGATGAACGCCGACTTGCCGCCGAGCTCCAGGAAGACGCGCTTGAGCGTGGCGGCCGCGCTCGCCATGACGTTCCGTCCGGTCGCCGTCGAACCGGTGAACGTCACCAGGTCGACGCGCGGGTCCTGGACCAGCTGGGCGCCCAGCCCGTGATCGGACGAGGTGACCACGTTGACGACGCCCGCGGGGATGTCGGTCTCCGCCGCGATGATCTCGCCGAGGACCGCCGCGCACCACGGCGTGTCCGGCGCCGGCTTGAGCACCACCGTGTTCCCCGCCGCCAGCGCCGGGCCCAGCTTCGCCAGGTTGATCTGGTGCGGGAAGTTCCACGGGGTGATCGCGCCGACGACGCCCACCGCCTCCCGGCGAATCCGCCGGTTGCTGGGCATCCCCATCGGCTCGGCCCGGCCGAGGTCGCGTTCCCACTCGTAGGACTCGGCGAGGCCGGCGAACCAGCCGAGATCGTCCACGGGGGTGTCGAGCTGGCCCCCGAACGTCAGGAACCGCGGCGCGCCCACCTCCTTGATCGTCAGTTCCCGCAGCTCGTCGGAGCGCCGCTGCATCGCCTCCCGCAGCTGGCGCAGGCAGCGGACGCGGAACGCGGCGTCCGCCGCCCACGACGTCTCGTCGAACGCGCGCCGGGCGGCCCCGATCGCGCGGTCCATGTCGTCCTGGGTGCCGTCGGCGGCGGTGCCGAGCACCTCTTCGGTGGCGGGATCAATGGTCTCGAAGGCGCCGCCCCCGGCGCTCGGGGCTAGCCGCCCGTCCAGCAGAAGCAAGCGATCGGTTGTTCTGGACACGTGTCCAGACTACCGTTCAGGGCGGGGCGGGACGCAAGACCGAACCGGTTAATTCGGGCAGAGATCAGGAATCGGCGGGCCTCGCCAGGAATATCCCCAGGGTCCGGTCGTACGGGTCGCCGCCGGGCGGGTCCCCGTCCGCGTCCGGGGACGGGACGAGATAGCCGCCGACCCACGCGCGGAGCATCAGCAGCGCACGGAGGTGGGCGTCGCCGGGGGCGAACCCCAGTTCGTCCAGGCACCCGGTGATGTGGCCGAGCAGCGCCCGGTCGGCGAGCCGGACCGCCTCGTCCGCCTCGGGGGAGTGCTGGGCCCACAGCCGCATCGCCCGGTCGATCGGCGCGACCTCGCGGCCGAGCGCCTGGATGCGCCGGAGCCGCTCGAGCGGATCCGGGGTGCTGCCGAGCGCGCGGGCCAGCATCTCGTCGGTGCGCTCGTGCGCCCAGCGGTCCAGCAGCGCGCGCATCAGCGCGGCCCGGTCCTTGAAGTGCCAGTAGAAGCTGCCCTTGGTGACGCCCAGCCGCGCGGCGAGCGCGTTGATCCCGACGCCGCGCTCGCCGGACCGCGCCAGTTCCCCGTAGGCGGCCTCGATCCAGTCCCGCCGGCTGATCGTCGTCCGGCTCTTGGTGTCCTCACGGGTCACCACGTCACACCAGCGTCATCGGATCGGGGTCCATCCCCAGCACGGTCCTGCCGTACAGGGCGTACGTCGCGTCGGCGTCGAAGACCACATGCGACGAGATCGTATTCACATCCCGCTGCGCACGCTGGAACGGCGAGTCGGTGAACTGGACGCTGGCGCCGCCGAACGCGCACAACTCGTTCACGACCGTCCGGGCGACGCCGGCCACATGCGCCGCCACCAGCCGGGACCGGGCGCGCTCGGCCATCCCGAAGCGGCCGCCCGACTCGTACGTCTCCATCACCCGGCGTACCGCGTCCTCCAGCAGGAGACGGGCGGCGGCGAGATCCGCGGTGGCCTTGGCCAGCCGGATCTGGCCGCTCATCAGATCGCGCTGCTTCACACCGGTGTACGCCATGACCCGCCCCTGCATCCGCTCGGCGTACCGGGCGAGGACGCCTTCGGCGACGCCCAGCACGGGCGCCGCCCCGGTGAGCGCGAACACCGGGACGAGCGGAATGCGGTAGATCGCCCCGTCGTGGATGCGCGACCCGGGCGCCCTGCCCTCGACGAGGTCGACGAGCGGCGCGGACCTGTGCGCCGGGACGAACCGGTCCTTGATCTCGATGTCGTTGCTGCCGGTGCCGCGCATCCCGCTCGTGTGCCACACGTCGTGGACGTCGGCGTCCGCGCGCGGCAGCAGGAACAGCCTCGGCTCGATCGACTCGTCCACGGTGACCAGCGCCATGACCATCACGTGGTCGGCGTGCATCACCCCGCTGCCCCACGACCAGCGCCCGGTGACGCGGTGCCCGCCGCCGACGGCCTCGGCGGTCCCGTTCGGCGCCAGCGTGCACGGCACCAGCGCGTACGGGCGGTCCGCCCAGACCTCCCGCTGCGCCTCCTCCGGAAGCAGGGCGATCATCCAGTTGTGGAGCGTGTAGATGACGCTCAGCCAGCCGGTCGAGGCGTCGCCCGCCCCGATCTCGCGGCACGCCGCGACCATCGCCTCGAACCCGAGTTCACGGCCGCCGAACCGCTTGGGCACCAGCATCTCGAACAGGCCGGACCCGGCCAGGTCGGCGATGGTCTCGTCGGGCAGCCGCCGCGCCTCCTCGGCCGCGCGGGCCCGCTCGTTCAGCACCGGTGCCAGCTCCCGCGCACGGCGGACGATGTCATCTCCATACTCCATAGTACGGAGACCATACTCGTAAGTATGTGCTGACGGAAGGGCGGGGCATCGCGGCGGCCGGACCGGTCAGGATTCGAGAAGCGCCCATCCCCGAGCCTCACATAGCGTGACTGCAGCCAGCCGATAGCCGGAGAGACCAGGAGCATGGACACGATGACGGACACGCAGTCGCCTGAGCCGCACGCCGCCGACAGCCACGACCTGATCCGCGTGCACGGCGCGCGGGAGAACAATCTCAAGGACGTCAGCATCGAGATCCCCAAGCGCAGGCTGACGGTGTTCACCGGGGTCTCCGGTTCGGGCAAGAGTTCGCTGGTCTTCAGCACGATCGCCGCGGAGTCGCAGCGGATGATCAATGAGACTTACAGCACGTTCGTGCAGGGGTTCATGCCGACGCTGGCGCGGCCGGATGTCGATGT